>JAKDLH010000209.1 GCA_030452945.1 Microlunatus sp.
ACCATACTCACGAGACAGCCTCCGTACCGGCGGGTGCACCCACTGTGCCCGCGCGGGCCGGCGCACCCACGTTAACCGCCAGCTCCGCCTCAAGGGCGGTGAGCAGTGTCTCCTCGATCGGCGGCACGCCGATCCGCCGGATGATGTCGGCGAAGAAGCCGTGGACGACCAGACGACGGGCTTCGGACTCCTCGATGCCGCGGCTGCGCAGGTAGAACAGCTGCTCGTCGTCAAACCGGCCGGTGGTGGAGGCGTGTCCGGCACCGGCGATCTCACCGGTCTCGATCTCCAGGTTCGGCACCGAGTCCGCCCGGCAACCGTCGGTGAGCACCAGGTTTCGGTTGGACTCGTAGGTGTCGATGCCCTCGGCCTCCTTGCGGATCAGCACGTCGCCGATCCAGACCGAGTGTGCGCCCTTGCCTTGCAGGGCGCCGCGATAATCCACATTGGAGCGGGTGCGAGGCTGGTTGTGGTCGACGAAGAGCCGGTGCTCCAAGTGCTGGTGCGCGTCCACGAAGTAGATGCCCAGCATCTCCGCCGAACCGCCCGGCCCGGCATACTCGACGCCCGCGTTCATCCGCACCACGTCGCCGCCGAACGAGACCGCGACATGCTTCAAGGTCGCGTCACGACCGACCTTGGCCGCATGCTGGGCCAGATGCACGGTGTCGTCGGCCCAGTTCTGGATCGTGGTCACAGTCGCCTGCGCGCCGTCCTCGACCAGGATCTCCACCACTTGGCCGTAGGTGGCCGAGCCGTCGTGCACGAGCAGCACGGTGGCGCGGGCGAAACGACCGACCTTGATCACAACGTGTCCGGCCTCGGCCGTCGCTTGACCGTCGGCGAGCCCGGTGGCTTCTCCGTGCACCGTGACGACGATCGGCTTGCTGACCTCGACCTCGCTGGGCACCTCGACGACCAAACTGGTGTCGGTCTCGGCGAAGATCCGCGCGCTCGTGCGGTCGATCGGCACATAGCCCGAGATCCCACGCCAGTCGGCTGTCTCCGGTCCCGACACCGTTCGAATCGAGACGTCGTCGTGGCTGCTCCACTCCACCGTCACCGAGCCGGTCCCGAACGGCGCATCGGCATGCAGCTTTCGCAGCCGCTTGAGCGGGGTGAACCGCCAGACCTCCTCCAGACCGTTGGGGACCGGGTGGTCCGCAACGGCGAAGGAGCCCGCCGGGTGCAGGTGGCTGGCCACCTTGTCGCTGGTCTCCACCGCGCCGGCCACATTCGGCTGAGTTGCGGTCGGCCCGGACTTGTCAACAGCCATCTCGTCAACAACAGTCATCGCTTCGTCATTTCACTTTCATCGGAGTTCATCCCCGACCCGCCGCCAGGTCGGGCCGGGGCTGCCTGTCGGCTCAGCCGACCGCGCCTTCCATCTGCAGCTCGATCAGCCGGTTGAGTTCCAGCGCATACTCCATCGGGAGCTCCTTGGCGATCGGCTCGACGAAACCGCGGACGATCATGGCCATCGCCTCGTCCTCACCCATCCCTCGGCTCATCAGGTAGAACAGCTGGTCGTCGCTGACCTTGGACACGGTCGCCTCGTGCGCCATCGACACGTCGTCCTCGCGGACGTCTACGTACGGGTAGGTGTCGGAGCGGCTGATCTGGTCCACCAGCAGCGCGTCACACTTCACCACCGAGGCGGAGTGCGAGGCGCCGTCTTGCACCTGGACCAGACCGCGGTAGGAGGTCCGGCCGCCGCCCCGAGCCACCGACTTGGAGATGATCGAACTCGAGGTGTGCGGCGCGCAGTGCACCATCTTCGAACCCGCGTCCTGGTGCTGCCCCTCGCCGGCGAAGGCGATCGACAGCGTCTCGCCGCGGGCGTGCTCCCCCATCAGGTAGACCGCCGGATACTTCATCGTCACCTTGGAGCCGATGTTGCCGTCGATCCACTCCATCGTGGCGCCCTCCTCGCAGGTGGCGCGCTTGGTGACCAGGTTGTACACGTTGTTCGACCAGTTCTGAATGGTCGTGTAGCGGCAGCGGGCGCCCTTCTTCACGATGATCTCGACCACCGCCGAGTGCAGCGAGTCGCTGCTGTAGATCGGTGCGGTGCAGCCCTCGACGTAGTGCACATAGGCACCCTCGTCGACGATGATCAAGGTCCGCTCGAACTGGCCCATGTTCTCGGTGTTGATCCGGAAGTAGGCCTGCAGCGGGATCTCCACGTGTACGCCCTTCGGCACGTAGATGAACGATCCACCGGACCACACCGCCGTATTCAACGCGGCGAACTTGTTGTCGCCGACCGGGATGACGGTGCCGAAGTACTCGGCGAACAGCTCCGGGTGCTCCTTCAGCGCCGTATCGGTGTCAAGGAAGATCACGCCCTGCTTCTCGAGCTCGTCGTTAATCTTGTGGTAGACCACCTCAGACTCGTACTGAGCGGCCACACCGGAAACCAGACGGGCCTTCTCGGCCTCCGGGATACCAAGCTTGTCGTAGGTGTTCTTGATGTCGGCCGGCAGGTCGTCCCAGGACGTGGCCTGCTTCTCGGTCGAGCGCACGAAGTACTTGATGTTGTCGAAGTCGATGTCGTTGAGTTCAGCACCCCAGGTCGGCATCGGCTTGCGACCGAACAGCTTGTGACCCTTCAGCCGCAGATCGAGCATCCACTGCGGCTCATCCTTGAGCGCTGAGATGTTGGCCACGATCTCCGGCGTCAGACCGCGCTGGGCTTTCGCGCCGGCGACATCGGAGTCAGCCCAACCCCACTGGTAGCGGCCGAGGGCGTCCAGATGCTGATCCTGGGTCTGGCCGGTGCCGACGAAACCAGTTGCTGACGTGGGAGCGTGCTGGATCTGGGTCGTGTCGTCGTGAGTCTGGGTCATATCAGGACCTCTCGGTATGGGTGGTCTGGTCGGGGTGGATGTGACTCGGCCGGAGGCCGTCGGGAACAGGAGATGGCCGGAGGCCGTCGGGAACAGGGGATGGCCGGAGGCCGTCGGGAATGTGGGTCGTACAGACACCGTCGCCGTGGGCGATGGTGGCCAGCCGCTGGACGGGACCGCCGGCCAAGCGCGAGAACACCTCAGTCTCGGCCTCACACAGCTGCGGAAAGCGTTCGGCCACATGCGCGACCGGGCAGTGGTGCTGACAGAGCTGCTCCCCTACTGCGGTCGGGCGCACCGAAGCGACGTATCCGTCGGAGGTGAGGGCTTCGGCCAGCACCTGCGCGGCGCTGGTGCCCTCCGGCGCCTCGCTCAGCAGCCGGGCGTAGCGCGTTTCCATCTCGGCGACCCGAGCGGCGGCGAATCTCTCCACCGCTTCTTCGCCCGCCTCGTCGGCCAGAAACTCCAGCATCGTGACCGCCAGGTCGTCATATGTGGAGTAGAAAGCGCCCCGGCCGGAGTCGGTCAGCGCGAAGACCTTGGCCGGACGGCCCCGGCCGCGGGTGCCGTACGTCCGCTGCTCGCGGGCGGCCAGGCAACCCTGAGCCACTAGCACATCGAGATGTCGGCGGATAGCGGCCGGGGTAAGTCCCAGCCGGTCGGCCAACTCGGCTGCCGTGGACGGACCGTGTTCGAGGATGGAACGCGACACGCGTTGACGGGTAGATTCGTCGGTCTCCCTGGGGCCGCCCGATTTGAGCACAGGTGTCCCGGGCGCAACGGGGACAGACCTGGAACTTTTCACAACACCAGTGTGCTCTTAATCGATCGCGCTATTCAAATAAGGTCAGCCTTAGTGTTCTGGCTCACATCGCCCGTGCCGCCCGCACACCCGTAGCTGTGAAGTCATCACCTATGAACAGCAGCGGCTCACCACTTAGCGTAGCGAGCGCGTAGGTGAAACAGTCGCCCAAGTTGAGTCGCTGCCCACCCCGCGGCGAGCTCAGCCCGGTGCGGCCTCAGCGAGAATGTTGCTCATGCGACTGCCCGTGATGCCCCCCTTCTCGCCCATGCTGGCCAAGTCTGTGCCGAAGATCCCCCGCGGCGAGCTGTCGTATGAGCCGAAATGGGACGGATTCCGGGCGATCGTCTTCGCCGACGGCGACGAGGTGGAGATTGGGTCACGCAACGGGAAGGCGATGACCCGCTACTTTCCGGAGTTGGTCGCCGGGATTCGGGCGAACGTGCCGGAACGCTGCGTACTCGACGGGGAGATCATCCTCGTCGTCGGCGACCGGCTGGAGTTCGAGGTACTGCAGCAGCGGATCCATCCGGCCACGAGCCGGGTGCGGAAGCTGGCCGAGCAGACTCCCGCCAGCTTCGTCGCCTTCGACCTGCTGGCGTTGGGCGATGAGGACTTCACCGCCCGTCCGTTCGCCGACCGCCGGACTGCCCTGGTGGACCTGTTGTCTGCCGCTCGCGTACCCGTGCACGTCACACCGACCACCCAGGACCCAGATACTGCTCAGCAGTGGTTCGAGCAGTTTGAGGGGGCCGGGCTGGACGGCGTGATCGCTAAACCGCTCGCCGGGGCATACCAGCCGAACAAACGGACGATGTTCAAGATCAAGCACCAGCGCACAGCAGACTGTGTGGTCGCCGGCTACCGAGTGCACAAGAGTGGTCCGGATGCGATCGGCTCGCTGCTCCTCGGTCTCTACGACGACGCCGGCGAACTCGCCTCGGTCGGGGTGATCGGAGCCTTCCCAGCGGCCCGTCGCACGGAGTTGTTCACCGAACTGCAGCCGCTGGTGACCACCTTCGTCGATCACCCCTGGGCGTGGGCTGAACCCGCCGAGCGAGCGACACCCGAAGAAGGTGGGGCCCGAACGCCCCGCAACTCCGAGTTCAGCCGCTGGAACACCGGCAAGGACCTGTCCTTCGTGCCGCTTCGGCCGGAGCTGGTGGTCGAAGCTCGCTACGAGCATATGGAGGGCGTCCGGTTCCGTCATACCGCCCAGTTCAACCGCTGGCGGCCCGATCGGGATCCGCGGTCGTGCACATTCGAGCAACTGGAGGAGCCGGTGAGCTACGACCTGAACGATATCCTCGGCCTCGACTGAACAGCGAGGCCAGCTCAGAGGTTGCCGGGCTCCACTCCGCTCAGCGGCGTCACGATCGCGAACACGACGCTCAGCAGCGCGACGGCCAGCGCCGCCAAGCGGATCAACGTGAGCGTCGAGCGGGGCGGGTCAGTGCGCAGCACGATGGCGACCACGGCCGCCGTCAGGCTGAGGTAGAGCGCGCACTCGACCCACTCCTGGAACCTCAGTAGCGGCGCGACGGCGATGCCGCCGGCCACCATCACGAGCCAGTCGAGCAGCCCGAGCCCGGACGCCAACCACGGGCGTTTGCGAACTCGCCACATCGCCACGCCGGCCAGCACGGCGGTGATCAGACACAGCGCGAACTGCAGCCACTCGACGACCTGATCCTCTTGCTGCAGCAGATAGAAGAGCGGACGGGCGACCACGAACACGATGGCGAGCAGCATCCCGCCCGCGATCGGCACCCAAAAAACCACCCACGCGGCGAATCGTGGGAAGCGGTCCCGAGCCGCATCCTCGACGAGCCAATCCGCACTCCTACGGCCCGTCCGCTTCAGTGTCCCTGCCGTAGCGCTCATCATCCCCCGATCAACCCTGGCGGCGTCGGCCACGCCCTATCACGAAAACCCGATGACTCTACATCGCGGCTGCGTCGAGGAGATGATCTCCACGCCTGAGGTGACTCGAACACAAATCCACCGCCGCCATAGACTCTGCTGGTGAGTTCCGCTGTGTCCGCCCTGGTCGTCGACCGGTTGTCAGTGACTCTGGGTGGAAGCACGGTGCTGGACGGGCTCTCGCTGACCGCCGCCTCGGGTCGGCTGACCGCGGTGCTCGGTCCCAACGGGGCGGGCAAGACCACTCTGATCCGGTGCTGCACCGGTTTGTTGCCCGCCGATCGCGGTGCGGTGACGGTGCTGGGACAAGCGGCTGGCAGTCCGCAGGTGGCCGCGCGGGTCGGGCTGATGCCGCAGAGCACGGGGGCCTGGTCCGGTATCAAGGCGATCGAGCTGCTGCGCTATCTCGCCGAACTGTACGCCGCCCCGCACGACGTCGAGGCGCTGGCCCGACGGTGCGGCGTCTCCTCGTTCGCGCAGATCCCGTACCGGCGCCTGTCCGGTGGTCAGCAGCAGGCCGTCAACCTGGCCGGAGCGCTGATCGGTCGACCCGAGCTGGTGTTCCTGGACGAGCCCACGGCCGGAATGGACCCACATGCCCGTCGAGCGACCTGGTCGCTGCTGAGCGATCTGCGTCTGGCCGGGGTCTCTATCGTGCTCACCACCCACGCGGCCACCTGCGGACTGCCAGCCGCTTGTCCCAGCACCGTCA
>JAKDLH010000015.1 GCA_030452945.1 Microlunatus sp.
ACCGCCGGGGCCTGGCTGGACGAGTCAGGTCGTCCCGGCCCCGAGACCGGCGGAACCGTGGCCCCGTCTCGCAGTGATCGACTCGTCCGGGCCACCAGCGGACGGGTTGGTGGACCGCTCGGTCGGCACGCGGACGTGGTCGGTCGGTGGTGGAACCCGGCCCGTTGGGCACTCCTGGTCGCCACGTTCACCTATCTGATCGGGGTGACCTTCCGCCTGCCGTGCCGGATCACCGAGGCCGGCCAGAGTGTCGACCACTTCCGCTGGATGTGCTACTCCGACATTGGCATCCTCTATCAGCTTCGCGGGTTGATGCAGGGCAACGTTCCCTATCTCGACAGCGGCAGCTATCCGGTGTTGGAGTATCCGGTCCTCACGGGCTGGTTCCTCCAACTCGAGCGGCTGCTCAGCACCGCGCTCGGTGCCCCGACCGGTGGCGATCTCACCGCCCAGCAGCAGGTGGACTCGACGCTGACCTTCGTCGACGTCAACATCGTGATCCTGGGCGCGCTGCTGCTGATCACCGTCTGGGCGCAGGCGAGGTCGGTGCCGCACCGCCCCTGGGACGTGCTGATGGTCGCCGCCTCGCCATGCGTCGCGGCCACGGCGTTGGTTAACTGGGACCTGCTGCCGGTCGCTCTGACCGCCCTCGGGGTGCTGTTCTGGGCGCGGAGGCAGCCGGCCGCCGCGGGCGTGCTGTGGGGACTCGGGATGGCGGCCAAGCTCTATCCGCTGTTCCTGCTCGGGCCAGTGCTGGTGTTGTGCGTCCGGTCGAGCCGGATGCGGGAGTTCGGCCGGATGCTGGCCGGGTTCGCGGTCGCCTGGCTCCTCGCCAATCTGCCGGCCATGTGGCTGGCGCCGGACCGCTGGCTGAGCTTTTGGACCTTCAACTCTGACCGGTCGGGTGATCTGGGTTCCATCTGGTACGTGCTGTCACTCGCCGGGCATCCGATCGAGCAACTCAACCGGGTGGCTTTGGGGATTTTCGGGCTGGCCTGTGTGGCGGTCGCCGCGTTGATCGTGGTCGCGCCCCGCCGACCGCGGATGGGTCAGGTGATGTTTCTGGTGCTGGCCGCGTTCCTGCTGACCAACAAGGTCTACTCCCCGCAGTACGTGCTGTGGCTGCTGCCGTTCGTCGTGCTCGCCCGGCCGGTCTGGCGGGACTGGTTGATCTTCACTGCCGGCGAACTCGCCTACTTCGGGGCGATCTGGTGGCACCTGGGCGGGTTGCTGGCTCCCGGCGGCCACGGACCGGACAAGGTTTACTGGTTGGCGGTGATCGCCCGGATGCTCGTGGAGCTGTGGATCGTGGCGGTGGTGGTTCGTGATATTTGGCGCCCCCAGTGTGACGTCGTACGTCATCCGCCCGGTGTCGACCAGGCCTTCGACGACCCGACCGGCGGCGTACTGGACGGAGCCTCGGACGTGGAGTGGTGGCCCGTGCGTCGACCGGTTCCCGGCACCGGGGCCGGCCCGGCCGCAGACGACCGGGAATTCTCGACCATGGCCGAAAATTCGGATTCGGTGGAGGCGGCCACCAAAGCTTCGGAAACCCCATCCGTGGATGGAGTTTCCAACCCAGACGCGGAGCCGTCTCCGGACGATCGCCCGCCATCATGACGGCCACGGCGACGACGGTCAGCGACACCGGATGCCGTACGATCCTGCAGGCCTGGATCGCCAGTCGCGGGCTGATCGCCCTGGTCGCGCTGCTGCTTGCCGTCACCCAGGGTTGGGGGATAGCCGACGTCGTCGATCAGTGGGACGTGGAGCACTTCACCAACCTGGCGACGAACGGCTACTTCGGCCGGGCCGACGGCACCCTGATGGCGTTCTTCCCCGGATTGCCGGCATTGCTGCGACTTGGGCTGATGCTCGGGTTACCGATCTGGGTGTCCGGCGTGGTCATCTCGGCGGTCTGCTCCTACCTGGCCGCCTCGGCCCTGGCGCGGCTCGGTGGCCCGGTCGCGGCGGTCGCGTGGCTGTTCGCGCCCACCGCGGTGTTCACCGTCGTGCCCTACACCGAAGCCTTGTTTTGTGCGGCGGCCTTCTGGGCCTGGGAACGGGCCCGAGCCGACAAGTGGGCGGCGTCCGCGCTCTTGGCGTCGGCGGCGTGCACCGTACGGGTCTCGGGGCTGTTTCTCGTCGGCGCCCTCGCCGTGCTGGCCATCACCATGGCCGGCCGGTGGCCGCGGCGCTGGCGACGCCTGCTGTGGCTGCTCATCCCGACCGCGGTGCTCGTCGCCTTCGTGCTCTATCTGTATTCCCTCACTGGCAGCTGGACCGCCTGGTACACAGCTCAGTCGACCGGCTGGGAGCGTGGGATCACCCCGCCGTGGGACTCGTTCTGGCACACCGTGGCCGTGGCCCGTCCGGACGCGACGCCCGAGCACCCGCTGTGGCCGCCGGTGTTCGCGGCCGAGATTCTCGCCATGGGCATCGGGGTCCTGGTGGTCGGCTGGTGCCTGGCGCGGCGGCTGTGGGCCGAGGCGTCGTGGGTGGGGATCCAGGTGGTCGCGTTCTCGATCTCGTATTGGTTCATGTCGGTGAACCGAGCCGTCCTGCTGTGGTTTCCGCTGTGGCTGATGATCGCGCAGTGGGCGACCTGGCGACCCGAGCGATCCGCGGTACGGACGGCGCACCGGATCGTGGTCGCGGTGGCGTTCGTCGTCTCGATCGCGGCGATGCTGGCCTGGAGCTGGCTTTACTTCACCGGGAATTGGGCGAGTTGACGGCCTCGCACTTCGCGCGGGTTCGAACCCGCGCGGAGTGCGCCTCATCGCGCAAGGAGGGCTCCCGGCAGCCTGCGTACACTCACCGAGGTGGAACGCCTGTGGATCGACCTGGAGGGGCTCGCCAACCTGCGAGACGTCGGTGGCATCCCGACGCGCGACGGCGGCGCGATCTCCGCCGGCCGACTGCTGCGCTCAGACAACCTGCAGACGCTCACCCCGGCCGACATCGACCGCTTGCTCGGTCTCGGGCTCACCGATGTCGTGGACCTGCGCAGTGAGTACGAGGTCTCCTCCGAGGGAGCCGGACCGTTGACGGGCCACCGAGCCATCACCATCCACCAACACTCGCTCTTCCGCGAGTGGCGCGAGGGGGTAGGGGAGGACAAGCCGGACTCCTCGGGCGATGACCGACCGGAGGAGCTGCCCGATCAGGCGCTCCCGTGGGTGGACCTCGCCCCGACCGTCCAGGTCGACCACCCCGTCACCTCGTTCTACCTTTCCTACCTGGCGGACCGGCCGGATTCGGTGCTGGCTTCGTTACGCCATATCGGTGCGGCGAACGGCGCGACGCTGGTGCACTGCGCGGCAGGCAAGGACCGTACGGGCACGATCGTCGCACTCGCCCTCAGCGTGGCCGGGGCCGACCAACAGGCGATCGTGGACGACTACGCCGCGAGCAGCGAACGGATGGAAGCGATCGTGCGACGGCTGCTCGGCACTCGGACTTACGCTGACAGCCTGCGCGACCGACCGATGTCGTCCCACCTCACCCACCCGGAGACGATGGGGGCGTTCTTGCAGCACGTGGACAACGAGTACGGCGGTGTGGAGCCGCTGCTCACGCGGATCGGCTGGACCGACGACGACAGTGCCCGATTGCGCGCGAAGCTGCGGGAGTGACGAGCTGAAATCGGGTTGTTGACCCGACCAGTCAGGTCAGACTTCGACTATCTGGTCGACCACCGCGGTCGTCAGGCGGAGTTCGACCCTGACGTCGTCGCCGACTCTGGGCGGTGGGACGGATTCCGGCAGCAGCACCTGGCTGGACTGCATGTGCGGAGGTTCGCAGAACCAGCGCTTCCGACCGGCGATCGTGTACGGACTGAGCGCGCGACCGGCGGCCTCCAGACCACCCGTGGCCAGGGCGACCAGCCGTTGCCGACCAGACGAGGCCGCGGTCGGAGCCTCCATCCCGATCCCGTGGGCGGTGCCGCCCGCGATCACCAGCAACCAACCGTTCCCGGCGATCCGGCGCTGCCGGTAACCGACCCGATCACCCCGACGGACCGGATGCACGTCCAGCACCGTCGCCACGGTCGACACGCTGCCGGGGTCACCCAGCCAGAGTCGGGTGCCGACCCGTAGCCGCATCGGAACGGGTTCGCGGCCCGCGCCACCCAGCTGCTTGGCCAGCGTCGTCGCCTCGGCGACGGGAAGGTGGGAGATCCACAAGGGAGCAGCGACCGTAGCCAAGGCCGCCCGGGCGAGCCGCTCCGCCTCCAGGTAACGACCCTGATCCAGCAACGGCAAATGGATGGTCCAGCCCTCGAAGGTGATCGCGTCCAACCGACCCGGCACTGTGACGAGGTCATCAGGACGGACGCCGTGGCGCTGCATGGAGGTGCGCACTTCCATGATCACTCGCGGCTTGCTTGCCGCGTTCTCGACGAGCGTCGTGATCGCGGCCAGGTCTTCGACCCGCGACACGGTGCTGATCACTCGCGGATCGGCGAGCAGCTCCCGGGCCAGGTCGTCATCGGGCCGCCACGGCATCATGATCACGATGTCGCCGGCGAAACCGTCTCGGACCAGAGCGACCTCCGCGGGCAGCCCCACGGCGATGGTGTCGGCTCCCAGATTCTGGGCCTCCAGGGCGAGCCGCGGCAGCCCGAAGCCGTACCCGTTGCCTTTGGCCACCGGCACGATGCCGGGCGTCGACTCGCTGACGACCCTCAAATGCCTACGCCAGGCATCGACGTCCAACCGGAGCGAGACCCCGCTCACCCGCGGTGCCTCAGGTAAATGTCGAAAGCCGCGTAGATCAACGGGTTGAGCGGCAGATCCCACTCACCGACGTACTCCACCGCTTCGCCGCCCGTACCGACCTTGAACTGGATCAAGCCGAGGTGTGGGTCATCGGATTCCAGCCCCTCGGTGATCCCCCGCAGGTCGTAGACGGTCGCCCGGGCCGCCAAGGCGTCGGTGATCATCCGCCACTGCGTCGCGTTCGAGCCGCGGACCTCGCGCTTGGCCGTGGTGCTGGCGCCGTAGGTGTACCAGGCATGGCCGCCGACCCGGACCCAGGTGGTCGCCGCGACCAGATCGCCCTCGTGGTGGGTGAGATAGAGCCGGATCCGATCCGGGTCGTCGGCCAGCAGGGCGGCGAACATGCGCTGGAAGTACTCAAGGGGCCGCGGGGAGAACCCGTCCCGCTCCGCGGTCTCCACGTAGATCCGGTGGAACGCCGGCAGATCCTCCGCCGAGCCCTGGGTGACGGTGACCCCAACCTTGGCCGCCCTCTTGATGTTGCGGCGCCAGAGCTGGTTCATCCCGGCGAGCAGGTCGGCCTCGCTCTTCCCCGCCAGCGGCAGTTGGAACACGAATCGGGGCTGGCCGGCGCTGAATCCGCCCTCTTCGGCGTTCGGCGGCCGCCAGCCGAGCTCGCGCAGCCGGTTGCGTAGCCGGGTGGCGTCGTGGTTACTCACGTCCGGCAGTGCCTGGCTGAGCCAGCCGATCCGCTCGTCGGCGATCGCGGCCTTGATCGTCGGGGCGTACCACCGGCGAGCGACGACAGGGCAGCCGATCCGGATGGCGAAGGCGCCGGAGGACTTGAGGTGATCGGTCATCGGAAGGAGCCACTCGGCGATGTCGCCGCCGGTCCAGTCGATCAGCGGTCCTTCCGGCAGGTACGCCAGATAGCGGCGAATCTTCGGCAGCTGGCGATAGAGCACCAGCCCGGCGCCGACCAGCTTGTCGTCGGGGTCGTACCAGCCCAGCGACTCGCTCCGCCACTCGGTCTTGACCTTGCCCCAAGCCGGGGTCTGCAGGAAGCTTGCGGACTCCTGGGACCGGACGAAACTCAAGTGTTCGGCCGCGGAGATGGTCCGTACGGTCAAGGCGGTGGTTGACGAAGTCGTGCCGTTGACCTCGCCGGTATCGTCGACGGTCTGCTTGCGTCCTGGCTGCCCCACCCTTTGACCCTAGCCAGAAGCGCCGCTCTTCGCTCGTTCAGCCTGATCGGATGTGCTGAATTCGGAGCATTAATATCACGTTGCCGCTCATATCGCGGTTTTCGACCGTACGGTCGCGGCTGGCGAGCGCGCTGGATTGGCGCAGCTTTTGGCCGCGTGGTCGAATCTCGCGGTTGATTCGGGTCTGGGGTGGCGAGTTCTGGCCGGGTGGTCGAATTTCGTGGTTGGTGCGGCCAGGGGGCGACGTGGTTTGGCCGGGTGGTCGAATTTTGTGGTTGGTGCGGGGCTGGGGTGGCGAGTTCTGGCCGGGTGGTCAAAAACCTTGGTCTCGGTCGGCGCGGACCCGTAGATCACCTGCCATTCCGGCTCGGTTCGGCCCTGTCTGCTGCGTGCAGAGCCTGGCCCTAGAGTGACTCGCATGGCGATGTCGATCAGCGAACTTCCCGAGTCCGAGCTCCGCGACGGGCTCCTGGTCTGCCTGCACGTGCCGAGGTGGGTGGACGATGTGGCGGCCCGGGCTCCGTATTCCTCGATGGCGGAGCTTCAAGACAGCGCCCGGGCAGCGGCGACCCCGCTGGCGCCGGAGGAGATCGATCAGGCCCTGGCGACGCACCCCCGGATCGGCGAGAGGGCGCAGGGTGAGGACAAGGCAGCCAGGCTCGCGAAGGCGGAGCAGTCGGCCAGCACCGCCAGCGACCCGATCCTCGACGAGGCGCTGGCCAGCGGGAACAAGGCGTACGAAGACAAGTTCGGTCGGATCTTCTTGATCCGGGCCGCCGGCCGGTCGCGGGCCAAGATCCTCGCCGAGCTGAACCGACGGTTGACCCTTGACTCCGATACCGAGCTGACGGTGGTGGGTCAGGAGTTGCGTGACATCGCCTTGTTGCGCATCCCGCAGGTGTTCAGCGACTACCACTGAGCCTCGACTGAGCCGATTCCCGTCAAAGGAGTGGGCTGTCGAGCAGTTCGATGGTTGACCCTGGTCGGGGTTGTTCGTAACCCACGGCGGCCAGGGCAGGTCGGCCCGATGGGCCTACGTCCTCGGGTCGTCTACGTCCTCGGCTTGGGTCTAGAGGCCTCGGCGCCAGCTCCTCGCCGTTAGAGTGTCTGAATCCTGGTCTAATCCAATCCACATTTCGAGCCGGCGCCGGGGGCGGCGAGATCCAGGCAGCCCGACGGTGACCACGAGGAGGACCCATCATGCAGTTGCTCTCTGGTCTGGATGAGATGTTCTTGAGCTACGACACGACGATGACGACCGGACACATCGGGGGGGTCGCGGTCCTCACGCCAAGCAACGGCGACGACCCGTCGCGCGACCACGTCGCCTTCGTCCGCGAACGGATCGCTGAGCGCTTGGACACCCTGCCGCCCCTGCGCTGGCAGCTCATGCCGGTCGGGCTGGAGAAGTACTGGGTCGAGACGGAGGTCGACCTCGACTACCACGTCGTAGGCGTGCAGGTGCCGTGGCCGGGGAACGAGACGGAGTTCCACGCCAGCCTCGACGAGATCATGAGCGTTTGGTTGGAGCGCCACCGGCCGATGTGGCGGCTCTACGTCCTGGAGGGCCTCAGCGGCGGACGCCGCGCTTACTTGCTCAAAATCAGCCACGGTCTTGCCGACGGGGGCGCGATGACCGCGATCTTCGATCTCCTGTCTGACGAGCCCACGCAGACCCCGGTCTCTGAACCCGCCAAGCCGGAACGTTTCGACCAGGTGCTGCAGGCCGCCATGCAGAACTTCATGGCCAAACCCGCCAAGATGGCCAAGATCTTCAACCAGCTCATGACGTGGATGCGTGAGCGGGTCGAGGAGGAGAAGGTTCACGCCCTGCCGTCGGCGATGGCCCGGATGATGCCGGGCGAGATGGGCGCGCCGATAGCCGCGATGGTGAACCTCATGCGTCCAGCGGCAACGCCCGAGGTCGCCTCGATGATGCCGACCATCATGCCCCCGCCGAGCCCCTTCAACGGGACGGTCACCCGCCGCGTCAGCATCTCGGTCGCCAACCTTCCCCTCGCCGACCTACGCAAGGCAGGCAAAGTCCTCGGCGGGTCGATCAACGACGCCCTGCTCGCCGCCTGCTCCTCGGCCCTGCGCCGCTACATGGAGACACACGGTGGCGTGCCTGATCGGCCCTTGATGGCCTCCACTCCGATCTCATTGCGCTCGGGCGAGGAGGAGGAGCGCTGGGCCAACCAGATGTGGATGCTTTTTCTTAATCTGCCCACGCACCTGGACGACCCGTACGAGCGGCTCACCTACGCCCACCGCGCGGCGAGCGTCGCTAAAGCCAACTGGGACCGTCTGCCCGGTCACCTGCTGCGCGATGTGAGCAGCATGGTGCCGGGGGCTCTCATTGCGCCCGTGTCGCAGATGATGGCCGTGACGCCCGCGGAGATGCTGCCGAAGCTCTACAACGTGTCCGTCTCCAACGTGAAGGGGCCGCAGGTGCGCCCCACCTACGGTGGTGAGGACATGACGGATTTCTTCGTCTACGGCTTCCTGCCGCCCACCTGCGGGCTGCTCGTCGGCGCGATAAGTCTGGTTGATCGGATGTACGTCACCTATACCGGATGCCTGGACGTCGTCCGCGACCTCGACCAACTCGCCGGCCTCACCCAGCAGGGTCTCGACGAACTCGTCGCTTTGAGCTGATCCCGGGTCGGATCCGAGCATCTCGGAGCCTCGAACGCACGCGTCGGAAAGCCCGGCGACGGGACCCGGGATAGACGTTCCGCACAGGGGATGACCGCCCACGCGGGGAACGTGAGCGGCTGTGGGTGCGTGCGGTCTATCCCGGGCGTCGAAGCGCCCCCCGACGGGCTCAACGCTACGGCAGCCACGCCACCCGCGGGGGCGATTGACCAAACCCTCGTTCTAGCTGGGACGGGTGGCGAGGGAGAGCCCCACGACGGCGCCCGGCCTCAGTGCCCGGTGACCTTGCCGGGATTGAAGTTCCGGCCGGGATCGATCGCGGAGAACACGCCGTCGATCATCGCCACCCCCGGCGCCGAGATGTCCTGCTCCAGCCAGCGTGAGTGCTCGGTGCCGACCGCGTGATGGTGTGACAGTGTCCCGCCGTGGTCGACGAAGCTCTGCTGAATGGCTGACTTGACTACGTCGTACTGGGCCAGTGGGTGATCGTCGTCGAGCGGAAACGCGAACGTGAAGTACAGGCAGGCACCGGAGTGGTAGCTGTGCGACAGATGGCACATGATCCAGCCGCGGACGCCGATCTGGTCGAAGGCCCGGTTTGCGGCGGCAACCGTGTTGTCGTAGACCTCCATCAGCCGCGACCACGGGGCGGCCGTCTCCGACACGTCACCGCCGGCGCCCCGGTCGAGCAGGAAGTCCCGCAGGTACGGGGTGTCGAACTTCTTCTGGTCGTAGAGCCGGCCCGGGCCGGTGCCGACGACGATGCCCCCGTGTTGGCCGACAATCGTCTTGACCAGCTTCTTCTCGTAGCGGACGTGGCTCTTGCTGCCCTCGAAGCCCATGAACGACAAGCAGATCTTCGACAGATCCCAGCCGCGCTTCTCGAGCACGGTCATCAGACCCTTCTGGATCTTGCCGGACAGGTTGAAGCCCGGCTTGTGCTTGGTAGTGGCGAAGGAGAACGCGGTCTCCCGGGCGTCGGAGATCCGGGTGACCGTCGGGGCGGCGTCGGAGGTGGCGATCTCCTGCATCGCGGCCACTCCGGCCTCCCACGACGGGAACAGATAGCCGAGGATGACCCGGTCCGCGGGCAGCCGGTGCACCTGCACGGTGACCTCGGTGATGATGCCGAGCCGTCCTTCGCTGCCCAACGCCATCTCCCGGACGCTCGGCCCGGTCGCGGTGCTCGGCAGCGGGCGGATCACCAGCACGTCTCCGGGCACCACCATCCGCAGCCCGCGGGTGATGTCGGCGATGTCGCCGTACTTGTCCGACTGCATCCCCGAGGATCGGGTGGCGACCCAGCCGCCGAGGGTGGAGTGGGTGAAGGAGTCCGGGAAGTGTCCCATGGTCCAACCGCGGCCGCCGAGCTGCTCCTCCAGATCCGGCCCGAGCGTGCCGGCCTGGATTCGGGCCAGTCCGGACTCGGCGTCGATGTCCAGCACCTTGTTCAGTCGACCGAGGTCGACCGACAGCACCGGGCGGGGCTCCTCGGGCGAAGGTTCCAGACTGCCGGAGATATTGGTACCGCCCCCGAACGGGATCACCACCGAGTCCTCGGCGACGGCCAGCTCGACGATCGCTCGCACCTGGTCCTCGTCGGCGGGGTAGAGCACCGCGTCCGGAATCCGCGGGATCTCCGCCCGGCGCAGCCGGACCAGGTCACGCAGGCTCTTGCCGTAGGTGTGCACGATCCGGTCGAGGGTGTCGGTGTGCACGTGCTCGGCGCCGAGTGCCTCGCTCAGCTTGCCCAGGAATTCATCGGTCAGCTTCGGCACCGGGACCGGCAACGTCTCCAGCTCCGGTGGCACCAGAGGATCGCCGCTGATGTCCAGACCGACCGCCTCGGACACGAACGGGGCGAACGCCGGCTTGTTGTCGTGCCGGAAGGCGACGCCCTCGTCGCCCCAACCCCACCACTTCATGTGCTTGACGCCGGTCATCGGTCGTGCTCCCTTCCGAGCTCGTTCGGTGGGAGGGCGCGCCGTCCCGCGGCGGACGCCCGCTGCTGCTCCTCCCGGTGCGTTGTCCCCTGGTCGATGAGGCCGCGAACCTCCTTGGCGATCCGCTCGGAGAAGACCGTCGCCTTCTCCCCGTCCTCGGGCCGCATCGGCTCTCCAAAGGCGACATAGACCGGCGGTCGGCCCGGCACCGGCCAGCCCGCGCCACGCGGCATCGCCTCAGCCGCGCCGACGAGCCCGACCGGCACGCACGGCACGGCCCGGCTGATGCACAGCGCAGCCGCGCCGGGCTTGAAGTTGCCGATCTCCCCGGTCCGCGACCGGGTCCCCTCGGGGAACAACAGCAACGGTACGCCGTCATCGAGCAGGTTGGTGGCCATGCCGCGTTTGCCGCGCAGCCCCGTACGGTCGACCGGGAACGCGTTGAAGAACAGCGAGGTCAGACCCTTGCGCCACCACACGTCGAAGAAGTAGTCGGCGGCGGCTCCCGCGGCCACGTACCGGGCCAGCGGAGCCGGCAACGCGCCGATCAGCAGTGGGGCGTCCAGGTGCGAACTGTGGTTGGACACCATCACGAACGGCCCGGACAGCCCGCGCAGGTTTTCCCGACCGAGGACGGTGACCGCGGCTAGTCGCCAGATCAGCGGCTTCAGCACGCCACGCTGGGCCAGGAACCGCGCGCTCGCGTGCACAGGTGAGGAGAATCGACGTCGGCTCGACACGGGCCCCAACCTATCGCGCCGGGGCCGCTGTGCGGACAATCCGGTCCTGGAGAGTCAGTGCCGTCCCGAGGAGAGCTTGACCGACACCGCCCGGATCGCGGATCGAGGCAGGTGCCGCGCGATGAAGATCAGGGCTCGGTAGCGCTTGGAGGGGATCGAGATCACCTTGTGCTTCGCCACGTCGTCCAGACACTCCGCGACCACCCGGTCGGCCTGCAGCCACAGGTGCTTGGGGATCGCGGAGGTGCGGATGTCGGCCCGTTGATGGAACTCGGTCCGCACCCAGCCGGGGCACAGCGCGGTGACTTGGACTCCGGTGCCGCGCAGCTCGTTGGCCAGGCCCTCGGTGTAGACGGTGACCCAGGACTTGATGGCGGAGTAGCCGCCCATGGTCACGAACGTAGCGGTGCTGGAGACGTTGATGATGGTGCCGTGGCCGCGCGCCTTCATCGCGCGGCCAGCTGCGCCACCCAGGATCAGCACGGCCCGGATCATCACGTCGATCGCGTGCTCGTGCGGCCTCATGTCGGCGGCGGTGAGGGCGTGGGTGAGGCCGAAGCCGGCGTTGCTAACCAGCAGGTCGATCGGCTGTTCGGTGCTGGCCAGTCGGCCGGCTACCCGGAGTACGTCGTCGGAGTCGGCAAGGTCGGCCGACATCACCTCGACCTCGATCGCGTGGGCGTTGGTCAGCTCACTCGCCATCTCGGCCAGTCGGGTGGCGTCGCGGGCCACCAGCACCAGGTCGTCGCCTCGCGCGGCCAATGCCCGGGCGAACGCGGCCCCGATCCCGGAGGTGCCACCGGTCACCAACGCAGTCGTCATGTCCGACACCCTAACCAGGAGAGGCGATCTGCACCCGCAAGCATCATCTGCACCCGGTAGCGAGGGGTGCAGATGTTGCGCGAGGTGCAGAATTGTCAGGAATAGCAGGCGTCGAAGAAGGCCAGCTCCAGCTCGACGGCTCGGGCGAAGGTGGCGGCCACGTCGTCGCGGAGGCTGTCCAGCGTCGGCGCGTGGGTGTGCAGCTGCTCGACCAGCCAGTCCACCCACGCGTTGAAGTCGGGGTTGTTGTGCACCTCCAACCAACCGCGGTGCTTCGGCGCGTCCGGCCACGGCAGCGTACTGGTTGCCCAGTCGCGATAGAGGAGCTCGGCGACGACCAAGACCGCCAGCGCGTGCGGGTACGACCGGCTTTGTCCCGCGGATGTCATCAGGGCGATGAACTCCGCGGTAGCCGGCCTCAGCACGGGTTTGCTGCGTTGCTCGGCCGGCACCTGCAACTCGTCGAAGGAGTTGCCGAAGTAGTCGTCCTCCGCGCCGGCGAACGCGCCGAGTTGCCGCGCGAACGGCAGCCGGGTCGCCAGGTCCGGCGCACTGGCCGTGGCCGCGCCGAGCAGGGCTACGTACGCGTCGCAGAACTGATAGTCCTGCACCAGGTAGCCCGCCAACCGGTCGTCGTTTAGGGTGCCGGCGAACAGCTCGTGAACGAACCGGTGCTCGACCGCGGCGTTCCAGCTCTGGGAGTTGGCGGTCTTCAGTCGATCGACGAAGGTCATCCTGTCCTTTCGCTTCACCGCTACTTGATAGACGCAGCCGGGGTCGGTGCACGATGGCCGCGAGCGGCCGCCAGCATAATGTCGAATCGGCCCGAGCTGAGGGAGAACATGTCGCAGGTGATCGTCGCCGGAGCCGGCATCGTCGGCTTGGCGACCGCGTACGAACTGACCAAGCGCGGACGCTCGGTAACGGTGGTGGAGAAGGAGTCCGCTGTCGCTCGGCACCAGACGGGCCACAACTCCGGGGTCATCCACTCCGGGCTCTACTACGCACCCGGCAGTTTGAAGGCCCGGCTCGGCACGGCCGGTGCGGCGTCGATGCGCGACTTCGCCCGAGAGTACGGCATCAGCGTGGACATCTGCGGCAAGCTCGTCGTCGCCACCCGGGCGGAGCAGATTCCCGCTCTGGAACGGCTGTATCAGCGGGGCCAGGCCAACGGCGTACCGGTGCGTCGCCTCACACCTGCCGAAGCGGCGGAGTCCGAGCCGTACGTGTCGTGCGTGGCCGCGCTGGGAGTCTCCTCGACCGGGATCGTCGACTACGCCGGGGTTTGCCGGGTGCTGGTGGAGCTGATCGAGTCCGGCGGCGGCCGGGTCGAGACCGACGTCGAGATCGTCGGCGTCGACAGCCGGTCCGACGGGGTGACGGTGGCGACCACCGAGGGCGAGCGACGGGCCGAGACGTTCGTGAACTGCGCTGGGCTCCAGTCCGATCGACTGGCCCGGCTCGCCGGTTTGCGGCCGGAGGTGCGGATCGTGCCCTTCCGGGGCGAGTACTACGAGTTGAAGCCGGCGTACACGCATCTGGTCCGTACGCTCATCTACCCGGTGCCCGATCCGACCTTGCCGTTCCTGGGTGTGCACCTGACCACCATGATCAACGGCGGGGTCCACGCCGGCCCGAATGCCGTCCTCGCGCTCGCCCGCGAGGGCTACTCCTGGGGCGCGGTGCGGCCGGCGGACGTCCTGGACTATCTGCGCTGGCCGGGACTGTGGCGGCTCGGTCGTCGCTTCTGGCGGACCGGTCTCACCGAGGTCCGGCGCTCGCTGTCGTCTCAGCGGTTTTTGGCCAGTCTCCGCGAACTCGTGCCCGCCCTCCCCGACGACGCCCTCGTGCCTGCTCCAGCCGGCGTCCGCGCCCAGGCGCTGCGTCGCGACGGGACCATGGTCGACGACTTCTCCTACGTACGCGCCTCACGTCAGGTCCACGTGCTCAACGCACCGTCTCCGGCGGCGACCGCAGCCCTGGAGATCGGGCGCGTAATCGCCGACGAAGCCGAGCAGAGCTGACCAGGACCCAGTGGTCAGCATGGGCGGCTGCTCCAACGACCGCCGTCGCGGACACGTCGGCTCAGCGTGATCGTCTGGCGGGTTTCCGGGCGGCCGGAGCGCACAGTCCGGCGATCACGATCAGTACTCCGACCAACCAGAAGGCGCTGAGCAGCGACACCTGCTCGCCCAGCAGACCGATGAGCGGCGGTCCGATGAGGAAGGCGAAATAGCCGATCGTCGCCACCGCAGCCACATTCGCGGTCGCCGTCCGGGGATCGTCGGCGGCGGCCGACATGCCGACCGGAAAACCGAGCGACGCGCCGAGCCCCCACAGCACCACCCCGACGATCGCGACCGCGAGGTTGGGACCCAGGATCACCAGCACCAGTCCGATCAGGGCCAGTGCGGACGTGGCCCGAAGCGCCAGGACCCGGCCGAACCGGTCGAGGACGCGGCCACCGAGCAACCGTCCGAGGGTCATCGCGGTGACGAACACCCCGAAGATGGCGGCGCCGACCGGATTGGTGGTGCCGTAGCCGTCGACCATGGACAGGCTCAGCCAGTCGTTCGCCGTTCCCTCCGCGAAGGCCATGCCGAGCACGATCAGCCCGAGCACCAGCACCCGTGGGTCCTTCCAGACCGCCAGCCGTGCGCGCCACCCCTGGGCCGAGGGCGCGTCGGCGAGGGGGTCGGCCATCGAGTCGTCCGCAGGCCGGCGCTGATCGTCGGCGACCTGCTCGGCGGGCTGCAGGAACCGTACGGTGATCCGGGTAGTGAGGATCGCGACGACACCGACCCCGGTGAGGTGCACCCCGATCGGTACGCCCAACTGCTCCGAAAGCGCCCCGAAGCCGGCGCCCATCATGGTGCCGAGACTGAACGCGGCGTGGAACATCGGCATCAGCGTCCGGCCGATTCGCCGTTCGTTCGCGGCTCCGGACAGGTTCATCGCCACGTCGGTGATCGCGTTGCCCGCGCCGAGCACCAGCAACGCGACGAAGATCACGACGAAACCGGGGGCGATGGTGGCGAACAGCCCGACCATGACGAGCCCGATGCTCAACAGGGACAGGAAGATCAAGATGCTGGCGGTCGCCCCGAGCCGGACGATGACATGACTCGAGGCGAGCAGGCCGAGCACCGCGCCGAGGGCGAGACCGAAGATCAGTACCCCCATCTCACTGGTGCTGGCGGCGAGGATGTCGCGCACGTTCGGCACCCGGGCGGCCCAACTGGCAAACTGGAAGCCGGACAGCCAGAAGATCACGAAGACCGCGTTGCGCCAGCGCAGCAAGGAGCGTTCGGCGCCTGGAGTCGCTCCTGTCGCCTTCATCGGCGCTCCGCCCCGGGCCGGCTTCTCATCCGACCAGCTGCTGTGCCTGGCGGGCGATGGACAGTTCCTCGTTGGTCGGCACGACCAGCACCGTCACGCCGGAGTCGTCGGTGGAGATGATCCGCGGGTCCTTCGACCGGGGAGCGTTGCGATCGGGGTCGAGGCGGATGCCGAACTCGGTCAGTTCGGCCAGGGCCGCGGCTCGCACCATCGGACTGTTCTCCCCGACGCCGGCGGTGAAGACCACCGCGTCGAGGCGACCGAGCAGGAACGCGTACGCGCCCAGATAGTGCCGCAGCCGGTGGATGTAGACGTCGAAGGCCAACCGGGCCGCGGGGTCTTCGGTCATCCGGTCCTCCAGCAGTCGGAAGTCGTTGACTCCGGACAGCCCCTTCACTCCCGACCGGTGATTGAGCATCGTGTCCGTGTCGGCGATCGACATCGCGGCGGCGTCACGCAAGAACGGGTAGATGCTCGGGTCGATGTCGCCCGAGCGGGTGCCCATCACCAGCCCCTGCAGCGGGGTCAGTCCCATCGAGGTCTCGATCGCCCGGCCGTCGGTGACCGCGGAGACCGAGGCCCCGTTGCCGAGATGGAAGATCACCAGGTTGAGCCCGACGGCAGGGCGCTCCAGCACCTCGGCCGCGCGTCCGGCGACGTAGGCGTGGGAGGTGCCGTGGAAGCCGTACCTCCTGATCTTGTGCCGGACGGCGAGCTCGGCCGGGATCGCGTACGTCTTCGCCTCGGACGGCAGACCGGTGAAGAAGGCGGTGTCGAACACCGCGACGTGGGGCACTCCGAAGCGCGCGCGGGCGGCTCTGATCCCGGCCACCGCCGCGGGATTGTGCAACGGGGCCAGGGGACTGAGCGCGTCGATCTCGGACTCGACCGCGTCGTCGATGATCACCGGAGTCGAGAAGTCGGGTCCGCCGTGGACCACCCGGTGACCCACCGCGACGACGCCCGCCTGGTCCAGATCGGGTCCGTGCTCGGCGAACTGATCGTGCAACACCCTCAACGCCGCACCATGATCGACGACGGCCGATTCGATGGTGTGGCTGCGCCCGGACGAAGTGTGGGTGGCGCGGCCGCTGACTTCGCCGATCCGCTCGATCAGTCCGGACGCGAGCACCTCGCCATCGACCGGCACCACCAGTTGGTACTTCAGCGACGACGAGCCGGAATTGATCACCAGGACGGGCCCGCCGACCAGGGGCTGCCGGCTCACCGCCTGATCCCGGCGGCCTGGACGGCGGTGATCGCCACCGTGTTCACGATGTCGTCCACCAGGGCTCCTCGGGACAGGTCGTTGACGGGTTTGCGCAGTCCTTGCAGCACCGGACCGACGGCGATCGCGTGGGCACTGCGCTGCACGGCCTTGTAGGTGTTGTTACCGGTGTTGAGGTCCGGGAAGACGAACACGGTCGCCCGTCCGGCGACGTCGGACTCGGGCAGCTTGGTCCGGGCCACGTCCACGTCGATGGCGGCGTCGTACTGGATGGGGCCCGCCAACGGCAGTTCCGGTCGCCGTTTTGCCACCAGCGCGGTGGCGGCGCGCACCTTTTCCACGTCGGCTCCGGAGCCGGAGGCGCCGGTGGAGTAGGACAGCATCGCCACCCGGGGCTCGATCCCGAACTGCGCCGCCGTCTCCGCCGACGACAGCGCGATGTCGGCCAGCTGTTCGGCGGTCGGGTCCGGCACGACGGCGCAGTCGCCGTAGGCCAGCACCCGGTCGGCCAGGCACATCAAGAACACGCTGGACACCGTGGAGACCCCCGGCTTGGTCTTGACGAACTCCAACGCGGGGCGGATCGTGTGCGCCGTCGTGTTGATCGCGCCCGACACCATCCCGTCGGCCAGCCCCAGGTGGACCATCATGGTGGCGAAGTAGGCGACGTCGGTGACCACGTCCCGGGCCCGTTGCAGGGTCATCCCCTTGTGCGCGCGGGCTTCGGCGTACGCGACCGCGAACCGCTCGGTCAGCTCCGGATCGGTCGGTGAGATGACGGTCGCGTCCTCCAGGTCCAGACCGAGGACCGAAGCCCGGGCCCGGATCGTCATCTGGTCGCCGAGCAGGGTCAGCCGGGCGACGCCGCGGCGCAGCAGGATCGCGGCCGCCGCCAGGACCCGGTCGTCGGTGCTCTCCGGGAGCACGATGTGCTGGTGCGCGGCCCGGGCCCGCTCCATCAGCTGAAACTCGAACATCAGCGGGGTCCGCACCGTCGACGCCGAGACGTCGATCGCGGTCAGCAGCGCATCGGCGTCCACGCGCTCGGAGAAGAGCCGGCGGGCCACCTCCAGCTTTTGGGTCGAGTTTTTGGTGATGGGACCGCGCACCGTCGACAGCCGGGACGCCGTGCCGTAGGTGCCGAGTTCGGTGGAGACGATCGGCAGATTGTGCGGCACGCCCTCGATCAGCCGCTGGATCGGCTCGGGGATGGGATAGCCGCCGGTCAGCACGATCCCGGCCAGGGAAGGGAAGGTGCCCGACTGATGGGCCAGCAGCAACCCGGGCAGCAGCTCACCCCGGTCGCCGGGGGCGATCACGGTGATGTCGGGTCGCAACCGGGTCAGCACGTTCGGCAGGCTCATCGCGGCCACGATGAGGCCTTGGGACTCCCGGTCCAGCCACGGGTCGGTGCCCAGGACCAGCGGCGCGTCCACGGCCGCGGCTTGAGCCCGTACGGTCGGTGCGGACAGCTCGGTCGTCTCCGGCACCGCCGCGACGACGATCTCCGGCAGCTCGGCCAGCGCCGACACGGTCGCCTCGAGTTCGTCCGGCGCGATGCGGTTGGCGATCACAGCGACGGTGTGGGCGTGGTGCGCGCCGAGCTCGGCCATCGCCAGCTCGGCGGTGGACCGCACTTCGGCGGCCGACCGGTCGAGGCCGTGCACCACCAGCACCACCGGGGCGCCGAGGTTGGCGGCGACCCGGGCATTGGCGGTGAGCTCGGTGCTGGTGGAGATGTCGGTGTAGTCCGATCCGAGCACCAGCACGACGTCGAACCGCTCGCTTAACCGGCCGAACTTCTCCACGATGACGTGCATCGCCTCGTCCGGGTCTTCCCGCGCCTGCTGATAGGTCACCCCGATGGCGTCGTCGTAGCTCTGGACGATGCCGGGCTGGTTGAGGAGCATGTCACCCAGCATGTCGATCCCGGATCCTTCGATCAGGGGCCGGAACACCCCGATCGAGCCGACCTCGCGGGTGAGGGTGTCGAGCAGACCGATCGCGATCGCGGACTTGCCCGCTAGGCCCTCGGGCGAGGCGATGAAGACGCTCCGGGTCATGATCGAGACCTTAACCGGTGGGCCGAGCGACTGACGTCCGCGGCGTTCTTGATCAAGAGCCGTCCGAGTATCGTGATCCGGTGGCGAGCGCGCACCCCGAGATCGCCGGCCTGTCGGACTGGCGCCCGCTGGCCCGGGGCGGGTTCTCCGTGGTGTGGCAGGCCCGTCAGGACTCCCTCGATCGCCAGGTGGCGGTCAAGATCGACTTCCGACCGCTGGACGAGGACAAGCAGCGCCGACGTTTCCTGCGCGAATCCGGCGCCGCTGGCCGGCTGTCGGGTCATCCCGGGATCGTCACCGTGCACGACGCCGGGATCCTGCCCGACGACCGGCCGTACCTGGTGCTGGAGCTGTGTTCGGGTGGCTCCCTGTCGGCGTGGCTGGCGCCGGAGAAGCGTCCGTCCACCGAGCGGGTCCGCGACGTCGGCGTACGGATCGCGGACGCGCTGGCCGCCGCCCACGCGCGTGGGGTGATCCACCGCGACGTGAAACCGGCGAACATCCTCCTGGACGCGTACGGCAACGTCGGGTTGACCGATTTCGGGCTGGCGGCGATGCCTGATCCGGGGGCGGAGTTGTCGGTCACGATGGAGGCGTTGACGCCGGCGTACGCGGCGCCGGAGGCGTTCGGCGCGCAACCGGCGACCGAGGTGAGTGACGTCTATTCCCTGGCCGCCACCATCTACGCACTGCTGGCCGGACACCCGCCGCGGTGGCCGGACGACGGTCATCCCCCGACCCTGCCGGAGATGCTGAGTCTCCACAGCGAGCCGGTGCCAACTCTGCCGCAGGTGCCGGCGGAGCTGATGGAAGTGATCGAGACCGCTCTGGCAGCCGAGGCGGCCGAGCGACCCACCGCCGCGCAGTTCCGCGACCGGCTGGCCCGCGTCGACCTCGGACCCGACGCGACCGTGGACCGGCGGGTGATGGCTCTGACCGGTTCGCCCGGAGCTGCCGCTGGTGCAGGGTCGGCCGCTCGAGCCGGCGACGAACGGGCTGAGGTGGCTGATCCGGCGCTGGGGTCGGAATCGGCGATGGGTGGTGCGGGATCGACGACCGCCGGTGAGCGTCCACGCCGCGATCGGACCATCTTCGTCGGGGTGCTGCTGCTCACGGTCGTAGTGTTGGGGGCCGGCATCGTCTATTTGAGCCTGACCAACGGCCGCCCCGGTTCGCTGGCCGCGCCGGCGACCAGCGGTGGCCCGACGAGCGAGGTTTCGCCCGGCTCTGACTCGCCCGGCTCTGACTCGCCCGGTACGAGATTGACCGCCTCGCCCGACGCCGGCCCGGGCGCCAGCCCAGGGTCACCCGGTGCGAACCCGTCCCCGTCGACCCTGAAGCTGCCCCAGGACTTCGTCGCCTGTCCCGAGTTTGGCGGCGACGCCGCCTGTCCGACCGAACCGGAGTGTTGGGGGGCGATCCAGAGCGTGACCGACGTGCCGGCTGTGGCGATCCCGATCGAGTGCGACCGGCCGCACATCTACGAGACGTTCGTGGGCGTGCAGTTGCCCGCCACACCGCGAACCCAGTCGGCGTTGGAGGCCGATCACCGGATCATGGCGTTGTGCTCGGCCGAGGTGCTGAACCAGCGGCTCCGGTCGGGCCGAATGCGCGCGGATTGGCAAGTTCAGGCGATCCCGTACAAGGTGCTGCCCTCCAGCGACGACCTGAGCCGTTGTCTGGTCAGTACCGCTCGGACCCGGTCCACCCCGCTGCGCCTCGACGCCCCCTGACCCGCTGGACTTTTGTACCGCGCTCCACACTCAATGTGGTCGTTGCTCCTAAAGATCCCCGGGCTCCAGACTCGCCTCGATCCCGTCCAGCAGCCGGACCAGCTGGCGGTCGAAGGCGTGAGCCTGCTCGTCGTCGAAGCCGCCGGCCTGCCAGATCGCGTACGTGGTGGGAAACCGCTCGGGCGAGAAGTAGGTCCCCCAAAAGCTCGCCCGGGAGTCCCAGTAGCTCTCCGCCGACACCCCCGTGCGCCGCGCCTCGTCGGCTTCGGAGATCTGGGACCGGGCCGCGCCGAGCAGCTGCCAGAGGATGAGGTCGGTGATCGAGACGACCTGGGACCCGGTCAGGCCGGTGCTGGCCACAGCGGCGTACAGGGCCTCCTCGGCGTCCAGGATGTGCGGACCGACCGGGTGCCGGGCCATGTTCAGATCGAGTAGCCACGGATGTCGCTGATAGAGGTGCCAGCGCTCGGTCACCAGGAACTCCACCCGGGCGCGCCAGCCGAGATCCGGCTCGGGATAGTCAAGTTCGCTGTGGGCCCGATCCACCATCAGCTCGATCAGCTCGTCTCGTCCGGGCAGGTAGGTGTAGAGCGACATCGCCCCGACACCGAGCCGGGCGGCAACCTTACGCATGGACAGATCGGCCACGCCGTCCGCGTCGGCGATCGCCGTTCCGGCCGCGACGATGGCGTCCAGGGTGAGCTTCGGCTTGGGGCCGCGGGACGGCCCGGGCGACTCTGGCTCCGGCTCCCAGAGCAGTCGCAGGACGCGGCGCCCTTGCTCGGTCCCGAGCTCGGGGCAGGACGGCTCGTCACCCCGGCGGACGGCGTCCTCGGGCGATCCCGGGGCGTCGGTCATCACTCACCTCGCAAAAAGGGCTGTTAGTGCTTCTCCGTACAGTGTATGGTGATTTAAACTCAGTACGGCGTACGGAGATCACAGACACCGTGATCTCGCCCGACCGGCGCCACCAGTGGAAGGACATCAGGCGTGATCCACACCCGCGAGTTGCGCAAGCACTTCACGAGCAGAAAAGAGACGGTCGAGGCCGTCAAGGGGGTCGACATCGACATCCACCCCGGCGAACTGGTGGCCTTCCTGGGTCCCAACGGCGCGGGCAAGACCACCACGCTGCGGATGCTGACGACGCTGCTCCCGCCCACCTCGGGGACCGCGGTCGTGGCCGGCGCCGACATCGTCGGTCAGCCGGGGCTGGTCCGCTCCCGAATCGGCTACATCGGACAGGGCAACGGCGGCGGGCACAGCTTCCGGGTGCTGGACGAGCTGCATTCCCAGGGCCGCTTCTACGGACTCAGCTCGACCGACGCCGCGACCCGGGCCGCCGAGCTGGTCGCGAGCCTGGACCTCACCGGGCTGGAGAAGCGGACCGTCGGCTCACTCTCCGGCGGTCAGCGGCGTCGGATGGACGTGGCGCTCGGGCTGATGAACTCCCCGCGGCTGTTGTTCCTCGACGAGCCGTCGACCGGGATGGACCCGCAGAACCGGGCCAACCTGTGGACCCACATCCGTACGCTTCGCGCCCGGCTCGGCACCACCATCGTGTTGACCACCCACTATCTGGAGGAGGCCGACGCCGAGGCCGAGCGGGTCGTGGTGATCGACCACGGAAAGATCATCGCCGACGACACCGCCGACAATCTGAAGAACCGACTGGCCGGCGACCGGATCACCGTCGTGGTCGACCGCGCCGAGGTCGAGCGGGTCAAGGTGGTGCTGGGGCGAAAGGGCTCGGAGCTGGGCGAGTACGCCGATCCGCTCGGGGTTGCGCTCAGCGCCCGGTTCGACCAGGGCCGGCAGCTGCTCCCGGTCGTGCTGCGGGAGCTGGAGGCCGACGGGATGGGGGTCCGGGCGGCCCAGGTCCGGATGCCGACGCTGGACGACGTGTTCCTGAGTCTGACCGGGCGGAGTCTGCGCGAGGACGTGGAGGTGGCGGCATGACCGCCGTAGCGGCCGGCGCGCTGCCGGACCGTGGTGGTTCCCTGGTCAGCGACATCGGCGCGGTGTTCATGCGGGAGATGTGGCTGGTGCTGCGAGATCCGTTCTCGCTGATCTTCTCCCTGGTTCAGCCGCTGGTCTTCCTGGCGCTGTTCGGTCCCCTGCTCGGGGGATCGGTGTCGCCGGCCGCGTTGGGCGGGCAGTCTCCGCTGCAGTGGTTCCTGCCGGGGGTGATCGTGATGATCTGCCTGTTCGGCACCGGAGCGTCCGGGTCGAATCTGCTGTTCGAGATCTCGTTGGGCTCCTACGAGCGGGTGCTGGCCAGTCCGCTGCGGCGCCCGGCGATCCTGGTCGGGCGGGCGCTGAAAGAGCTCGCTCCGCTGGTCGTGCAGGCCGCGCTCATCGTGGTGGTCTCGATCCCGTTCGGATTCCGGTTGTATCCGCTGCCCGTGCTGGCCGGGCTGCTGCTGCTCGGGGTGTTCGGGGTCGGACTGGGCGCGTTCTCGTACGCGTTGGCCATCGCCTCCCGGAAGCGAGAGTGGATGTTCTGGGCGGTGCAGCAGTCGCTGCTGTTCCCGCTGCTGATCCTGTCGGGGATGATGCTGCCGCTGGAGAACGGTCCGCGCTGGATGCAGGTGCTCGGAGCGTTCAACCCGCTCACCTACATCGTCAACGCCGAACGCGCCCTGTTCTCCGGCTCGTTCACCGACCCGGCGATCGGTTGGGCGGTGCTGGCCGCGATCCTGACCTGCGCGGCCGGTCTGTGGGTCGGAGTGAAGCAGGTCCGCCGCAGTACGAGCTGAACGGCGCTACGCACCGGCTTCCCATCCGAACCCTGATCTGAGCTCCGGCCCAAGTTGTCGCTCGGGTTGCAGGTTGTCGCTCGGGCTGCAGATAGAGCGACAACGTCGAACCCGAGCGACTTGCCGGGAATCAGCTGCGGGGCGGTTAGCGAGGCATTCGGAATCAGCAGCCGACGCGACGTGTTGCTGAACCGTGAAGAAGATCGGTTTCCTGTCTTTCGGGCACTGGGCACCCGACCATGAGCGCTCCAGGGTGCGGTCGGCATCGGATGCGCTGCTGCAGTCGATCGAGCTGGCGGTGGCGGCCGAGGAAGTGGGGGCCGACGGGGCGTACTACCGCGTGCACCACTTCGCCAACCAGCTTGCCTCGCCGTTTCCGCTGCTCGCGGCAGCGGCGGCGAAGACGAGCCGGATCGAGCTGGGCACCGCGGTCATCGACATGCGGTACGAGAATCCGCTGTACATGGCCGAGGACGCCGGCGCCGCCGATCTGATCTCGAGCGGCCGACTGCAGCTCGGCATCAGCCGCGGATCGCCCGAGCAGGTGATCGAGGGCTTCCGCTACTTCGGACATGTCCCGGCCGACGGCCAGAGCGACGCCGATCTGGCCCGCGAGCACGCCAGGGTGTTCCTGGAGGTGCTGCAGGGTAGGGGATTCGCAGAGCCGAACCCGCGGCCGATGTTTCCCAACCCGCCCGGCCTGTTGCGGATCGAGCCGCACTCACCCGGGCTGCGCGACCGCATCTGGTGGGGTGCCGGGACCCGGGCGACGGCCGAGTGGACCGCCGAACAAGGACTCAACTTGATGAGCTCCACGCTGCTCACCGAGGACACCGGGGTGCCCTTTCACGAGCTCCAGGCCGAACAGATTCAGCGCTTCCAGGACGCCTGGCGGACTGCCGGGTACCAGCGCGCGCCGCGGGTGTCGGTCAGTCGCAGTATCTTCCCGATCGTCAGCGACCTGGACCGCCAACTGTTCTGGCGCGAGACCAGGAGCACCGACCAAGTCGGTTTCCTCGACGGCGGAAGCGCCCGCTTCGGCAAGACGTACGCCGGCGAGCCCGACAAGCTGATCGCCGAGCTGGCCACCGACTCTGCCGTCGCCGCCGCCGACACCCTGCTGCTCACGGTGCCGAACCAGCTCGGGGTGGACTACAACGCTCACGTGCTGGACAGCGTGGTGACCCACCTGGCGCCGGAGCTCGGCTGGCGCTGAGCTGAGCTGAGCGATTTGGGTCTCCCTGGCCTCTTGTTCCGCTATCCGCACCGAATGTGGTTTCAAAACAGAAGTGGGCGTGAAAGGGGGCGTGGTCAGGCGAACAGGCCCTGACCGACGTACTCGCCGGGCTGCACTCCCGGTGGTACGGCGAACAACGCGGATCCGGTGTGCTGGATGTATTCACTCAGGGCGTCACCGACCCCGATCTTGGTCTGGATCGGGATGAAATGGGTCCGCGGGTCGACCAGGTAGGCGATGAAGAACAGACCCGCCTCCAGCCGGCCCAGCCCGTTCGAGCCGTCCACGAAGTTGTAGCCGCGGCGAAGCATCCGGACTCCGTCGTTGGCGTCGGGGTGCACCAGCCGGACGTGGGCGTCCACCGGGATCAACGGTTCGTCAGCGCGGCCCATCAGGGCGAAGTCGGGGTCGCTGAACTCTGCGCCGCCGGACAACGGTGCCCCCTCGGCCTTGGTCCTCCCGATCACGTCTTCCTGCTCGCGCAGCGACTGCCGATCCCAGGTCTCGATGGTCATGTCGATCCGGCGGGCCACCAGATAGCTGCCGCCGGCCAACCAACCCGCCTTCGGATCGGCCGACTTCGGCACCCACACGTGCTCGTCGACCCGGTCCGGCTGCTCGGCTTTGACGTTGGCCGTACCGTCCTTGAAGCCGAACAGGTTGCGGGGGGTGGCCTGAGTGGTCGAGGTTGACGACGTACGCCCGAAGCCCAGTTGCGACCAGCGCATGGACACCGTGCCGAAGCCGATCCGGGCCAGGTTGCGGATCGCGTGCACGGCGACCTGCGGGTCGTCGGCGCACGCCTGCACACACAGGTCGCCGTCGGAGATGGCCGGGTCGAGTTTGTCAGCCGGGAAGTGGGGCAACCGCCGCAACGCGGCGGGTTGCCGGGCGGCGATGCCGAACCGGTCCGTGCCGTCTTTGCGGAACAGGGTCGGCCCGAAACCGAAGGTGATGGTCAGTCCCGACGGCGGCAGCCCGATCGCCTCGCCGGTGTCGTCGGGCGGCGCGTCGTACGCTCCGGACGTGGCGCCCATCTCTCCGGCGTCCAGCCCCTGCGCCATCCGTGCGGCCGCGGCCGTCCAGTTCCGTAGCAGGGCGATCAGTTCCGCGCGGTCGGTGGTGATGACATCGAATGCGGCGAAGTGCAACCGGTCCTGGGCCGGGGTGAGGATGCCGGCCTGGTGGGGTCCGTAGAACGAATAGCTGCGAGCGACCGGGTCGGAATCCGCGGCCGAGCCGGCCGTGCGCTGATCCGCGTACGCCATCCCGGCCGCCCCCAGACCCAGGCCGGCCACACCAGCCCCGGCGGCTCCCAGCAGCCCGCGCCGACTCACCCCTCGCCCCGGCTTTTGTACCGCTTTCCGCGCTGGTTGTGGGTTTTCGGTACAAAAGTCGGCGGAG
>JAKDLH010000210.1 GCA_030452945.1 Microlunatus sp.
CCCATCCGGTCAGCCGGGTTACGACCCGTACCCGGCGCCGCAACCACCGGGCTACGACTCCTACGGGCAGCCGGAGTACGGGCAACCGGAGTACGGGCAACCGGGGTATGCCCCGCAGTCGTACGGGCAGCAGGCCGCGTCCGGGATGAACCCCTACCAGCAGCCCGGCTATGGCGCCTACCAGTTGCCCAATCACCCGCAGGCGACGACCGCGCTGATCCTGGGCATCGTCGGGCTGGTCTTCTGCCCGTTCGTCGGTATCGCCGGTCTCGTCCTCGGTGGTCGGGCCCGCAAGGAGATCGACGCGGCGCCTGGACAATGGGGCGGCCGGGGAATCGCGACGGCCGGCTGGGTGCTGGGCATCATCTCGATCGTCTACCTCGCGTTCCTGGTGGTCTTCGTGATCATCGGGGTCGCCGGCTCCGCCGGCTTCTGAACACCACGACGAACAGGACTTCCACCATGAGCGACCCGACCAATCAACAGCCTGCCAACCCCGAGCGGCCCTACGCCAACGACCCGGGCAAGCCCTACGCCAACGACCCGGGCAGGCCCTACGCCAACGATCCTGGGCAGCCCGCCCCGAGTGGGGAGCACCAACCGGCGCCGCCGGCGGCTGGCTACCCGCCGATCCCATCAACGTCGGGGTATCCGCAGGCCTACGGGCAGCCGTACGGCACCCTGCCCGAGCACCCGCAGGGGACCACCATCCTGGTGCTCGGCATCATCGGGATCTTTATCACCATCTGCGCACCCATCGCCTGGTACCTGGGCAGCAAGGCCCAGAAGGAGATCGCCGCCAGCGGCGCCCGCTACTCCAACGAGCAGAACATCAACATCGGCAAGATCCTTGGCATGGTGCTCACCATCCTGGCGATCATCGGTCTGGTCATCGGGGTCGTGGTCGCGGTGATCGCGGTCCTAGCCGTGGTTGCCGCGCAGCCCAGCTGAGCCACGCTCATGACCGCCACGTTCGAGGACGAGCTAGTCCAGCTCCGGCGCCGTCTGCACCAGATCCCGGAGCTCGGGCTGGGTCTTCCCCAAACCCAGGCGGTCGTGCTCGACGCCCTCGCTGACCTCGATCTGGAAGTCTCCACAGGTCAAGGCCTTTCCTCGGTCGTCGCTGTGCTGCGCGGGCGAGCACCGGACCGCAACGGTCGGACCGTGCTGCTCCGCGGGGACATGGACGCGCTGCCGGTAGTCGAGACCACCGGTGAGCCGTTCGCCGCGACCGGCAGCACGATGCACGCTTGCGGTCATGACTTGCACACCGCGGGTTTGGTCGGGGCGGCGCGCCTCCTGGCCGCCCGTGTCGACGAGCTCGCCGGCGACGTCGTGTTCATGTTCCAGCCCGGCGAGGAGGGCTGCGACGGCGCCGGAGCGATGATCGGCGAGGGCGTGCTGACCGCCGCCGGCCGCCGAGTAGACGCGGCGTACGGGCTGCACGTGTTCTCGAACATGCTTCCGCTCGGCGTGGTCGCCACCCGGCCCGGACCTTTGATGGCGTCTTCTTCGGGGGTCTACGTCACGGTTCGTGGCGCCGGCGGCCACGGCTCGCGGCCACACGCGGCCGCCGACCCGATCGTGGTCGCCGCCGAAATGGTGACGTCCCTGCAGACCATGATCACCCGGCAGTTCGACCCGTTCGATCCGGTCGTGGTGACCGTCGGGGCCTTCCACGCCGGGACCCGGCGAAACATCATTCCCGAGATCGCTCAGTTCGAGGCCACCGTACGGACGCTGTCGGTCGCCAGTCTCGCCCAGATCGAGACGGCCACGGTCCGCCTGTGCGAGCACGTCGCCGAGGCCCACGGCGTGAGCGCCGAGGTGCGGTTCGAGGCCGAGTACCCGGTGACCGTCAACGACGCGGGCAAGACCTCGTTCGCGCTCGGGGTCGCAGGTGAGCTTTTCGGGGGAGAACGCGTGCTCGAGCTGGGGGATCCGGTGATGGGATCGGAGGACTTCAGTCGCGTCCTGGCCGAGGTCCCGGGTTGTTTTCTGTTCCTCGGCGCGTGCCCCGGCGATCCGGCGACCGCCCCGGGCAACCACGCCCCGGACGCCCGCTTCGATGACAGCGTGCTGGTCGACGGCGCGCGGCTGCTGACCGAGCTGGCGTACGCCGAACTCGCCCGCTGACCGCCGCCTCGCTCAGTCAGTCCTCCGGCACGTGGCAGACCGCCTCGACGTTGTTGCCGTCGGGATCGCGGACGAAGGCGCCGTAGTAGCTCTCGTGGTACTCCGGCCACAGCCGCGGCTCGTGCAACACCTCCGCGCCGAGGGAGGTGGCGGCCTCGAAGAACGCTCGCACACTCAGCCGGTCGCCGGCTGTGAAGGCGATGTGGGACTCACGGAAGCCCTCGCCGGAGTCGAACCGTCCGATCCAGAAGTCCGGATGCCCCGGTTGGCCGTAGCCGATGGCGACCCCGAAGTCCATCTGCCGGGTGGCACCGAGCGTGCCCAGCACGCTGTCGTAGAAGGTGGCGCTGGCGTCGAGGTCAGCGCACTGGATACCGAAGTGATCGATCATGGCGACATCGTCGCAGGACCGACCGACATCGTTCGCGGCTTCGGTGGACGACCGCCGCGGCGGGCGGCACTCCAGCTACGGAGCGCTATCTGATGCACTTCGGCTCGATCTGGCCCGGGGCGCACGCCCCGTCGCCGCCCGCGGATCCCTTAGCTGAGGTCGCGGATTCAGCGCGCAGGTGGCACCACGATCGACAGCGCGATGATGGCGATCCCGCCCAGGGTCAGCACCGTGATGTCGAAGGGTCGGCTGCGGACCTGCAGCAGGCCCGCCTCGCGGGCAGGCAGCGCGCCGCGGATCACCGCGCCGACCAGCAACGACGTGCCGCTCATCAGGCAACCGATCCGCCAGGTCTGCTCGCCCACCACAGCGATGATCAAACCGATCGCGACCCCGACCCCGACCACCAGCAAGGGCCACAGGTGACCGGTGCGAGCCACCGGACCGGCGCTTCCTGCCATCGAGGTGGTCCTCAGTCCCGTACCGAGGCTTCGGCCCGCTCGATCACGTTGGTCAGCAGCATCGCCCGGGTCACCGGACCGACCCCACCCGGCATCGGCGCCACCCAGGAGGCCACGTCCCGCACCGACGGGTCCAGGTCGCCCACCAGTCCGGCGTCGGTCCGGGTGATGCCGACGTCCACGCAGACCGCGCCCGGCTTCACCATCTCACCGGTGATCAGCCCGGTGCGTCCGGCGGCGGCCACCACGATGTCGGCGGATCGGGTGTGTGCGCCGAGATCGACGGTACCGGTGTGGCAGAGCGTGACGGTGGCGTTCTCACTCTTGCGGGTCAGCAGCAGACCCAGGGATCGACCGACGGTCATGCCGCGGCCGACGATACAGACCTCGGCACCGCTCAACTCGACCCCGTTGCGCCGCAGCAGTTCGACGATCGCGCGTGGGGTGCACGGCAGCGGGGCCGGTTCGCCCAGCACGAGCTTGCCCAGGTTGACCGGGTGCAGACCGTCGGCGTCCTTGTCGGGGTCGATCAGACCCAGCTCCCGGTTGTCGTCCAGCTGACCCGGCAGCGGCAGTTGCACGAGGTAGCCGGTACAGGCCGGATCGGCGTTCAGCCGAGCGATCTCAGCTTCGAGTTCGGCGGCGGTCACCGACGCGGGCAGCTCGACTTCAAGCGAGGCGATGCCGACCTGTGCGCAGTCACGGTGCTTGCCGGCCACGTACGCCCGGCTGCCCGGGTCTTCCCCGACCAGGATCGTGCCCAGTCCGGGTGTGATGCCCTGGGTGCTCAGGGCCCGCACCCGTTCGGCGAGGTCGGCCTTGATGATGGCCGCCAGGGCCTTGCCGTCCAGGATGTTTGCCGTCATCTGCGCTGCCTTCGTCTGCCGGGGAAATGTCGTGGTCGGAAGCCGTACGGCCTCAGCGGTGAAGGTCTTCAGTAGTAGAAGTCCTCAGTGGTAGAAATGGCGCGCGCCGGTGAGGTACATGGTCACCCCGGCCGCCTGCGCCGCCTCGACGACCTCGGCGTCGCGAACCGATCCGCCGGGTTGCACAATAGCCGCCACCCCGGCGTCCATCAGAATCCGCGGCCCGTCGGCGAACGGGAAGAACGCGTCCGACGCCGCGACCGCACCGGCGGCCCGGACACCGGCGCGCTCGACCGCGAGCCGACAGGAGTCGACTCGGTTGACCTGCCCCATGCCCACCCCGACCGATGCGCCGTCGCGCGCCAGCAGGATCCCGTTCGACTTCACCGACCGGCAGGCCCGCCAGGCGAACTGCAAGTCGGCGAGAACCTCTGCTGAGGCCGGCTCTCCCGACACCAGCTCCCAGTTCTCCGGCCGGTCGTGCTCGGCGTCGACGGTATCGCGAGACTGCACCAGCATCCCGCCGGAGATGGCGCGGGTCTCGACCCCGCCCCGCTCGAGGCGTTCTACCACCAGGATCCGGAGGTTTTTCTTCGCGCTCAACACTTCCACGGCGCCGGCTTCGTACGCCGGCGCCGCGATCACCTCGGTGAACACCTCCGCCACCTGCCGCGCCATGGCCGCGCTGACCGGTGCGTTGGTGGCGATCACCCCACCGAACGCCGAGGTCGGGTCGCAAGCGTGCGCCTGCGCGTGTGCTTCGGCGACGTCGGCCCCGACCGCGATACCGCACGGGTTGGCGTGCTTGATGATCGCCACCGCCGGCGCGTCGAAGTCGTAGGCGGCCCGGCGAGCCGCGTCGGTGTCGACGTAGTTGTTGTAGGACATCTCCTTACCGTGCAGCTGTTGAGCCGTGGCCAGTCCCCGACCAAACGCGCCATCTCGGTAGAGCGCCGCCCGCTGGTGCGGATTCTCCCCGTACCTCAGGATCGCCGTCCGGTCCCAGCTCGCCCCGACCCAGCGGCCGAACCCGCTGCCGTCGCTGGAATCGGTCACCACGTTGCCCATCCAGGACGCCACAGCAATGTCGTAGCTGGCCGTATGGACGAAGGCTTCCGCAGCCAGTGCCTGGCGATCGGCCAGAGTAAAGCCGCCGTGAGCCAACGCGTCCCGGAGCTGACCGTACTGAGCCGGGGAGGTGACCACCGCCACGCAGGCGTGGTTCTTGGCCGCGCCGCGCACCATCGACGGTCCACCGATGTCGATTTGCTCGATCGTCTCCGCCGGCGTCGCACCCGCGGCGACCGTCTCGGCGAACGGGTAGAGGTTCGACACCAGCAAGTCGAAGCCCGCGATGCCGAGCTCACTCAGCTGGGCCCGGTGGCTGTCCAGCCGCTGGTCGGCGAGCAGTCCGGCGTGCACGAACGGGTGCAAGGTCTTCACCCGGCCGTCGAGGCACTCCGGGAAACCGGTCAGCTCCTCGATTCCGGTGACCGGCACCCCGGCCTCGGCCAGCGTCCGGGCGGTCGACCCGGTGGAGACGATTTCGACCCGCGACCCGGCAAGGGACAGCCCGAGCTCGACCAGACCGCTCTTGTCGTAGACCGACACCAGTGCCCGCCTGATCGGTCGTCGGTCGTTCTCAGTCATTACTCATCGCCTTGCTCTCCTGCGTCGCTCCTGCCGGTCGCCCTGACCGGCTCCGGGTCCCACACCACACGCCGGTCCTGGACGCGCCAGGTCTGCGTGACCAGTCGATGGGTGCTCTTCACCAGCAGCCGCCGCTCGACCCACTTGATCCGCTCGTGCAGCGTCTCGACGGAGTCATCGTCGGCCACGTCAACCGCTTCCTGGTCGAGGATCACCCCGGAGTCGACACCGGCGTCGACCAGGAACACGGTAGCGCCGGTGACCTTCACGCCGTACCTCAAGGCGTCTCGTGGCCCGTGGATACCCGGAAAAGCCGGCAACAAGGCGGGGTGCGTGTTGATCATCCGCCCGCCGAACGCGCTCAGGAAGGCCGGCCCGACCAACTTCATGAAACCGGCACTGATCACCAGATCCGGCCGGAAGCCGGCGACCCGTTCGGTGAGCCCGACGTCCCAAGCATCCCGGTCGTCGCCCTGGCCCAAGGGATGAACAAAGGTCGGCACGCCGTAAGCGGCCCCGCGGTCCAGTCCGGCGATGTGGTCCCGGTCCGCGCCGACCGCGACGACCTCGGCTCCGTACGCGGGGTCGGCGCTGGCCTCCAGCAACGCTTGCAGCAAGGTGCCGGAGCCGGAGATGAGCACGACCAGCCGGGCGGGTGCGGCGGGGACGGCTGGGGACACGGGCGTCACCCTATCCAGCAAGGCTCTGACAAAGGTCTGATCGGGTGGGTTGCTTCAGCCGACGATCGGTGCCGTGGGCTC
>JAKDLH010000211.1 GCA_030452945.1 Microlunatus sp.
TGATCCATAACGGGGTGCTCGCCCCGTGGCAGCTCTACCTGGCCCGCGTGCTGCGGGAGAAGTCCTTCAATCTGGTCGGCACCAACGCGATGGACCGCTACAAGGCCGACATGGGCGGGGTCGTGGTCCAGCTCGGGCTCGACGCCGATCTGGAGGGGTACGCGCGCGAGGTGGGTCGGCTCGAGTCGCGACTGCTGTGGGCTCATCGCCAGGGGATGGAATTCCCGCCCTACGTCCTCAAGGCGCTGAAGGAGAGTGTCGACCTGTTCGCCGACCAGCCGGGCACCTTCGGTGCTGTCGCCTGATCACCCGGATGCTGTCGCCTGACCACACAGATTTGGGTGCGTCCAGGGATTGGACTACCATTGCGTGTCGGCCACTTCGTCGGTGGTCTGCTTCCGCATGTTATCGATAGTTAGTGGGTTCATGGCGAAGAAAGAAGGGGCACTCGAGCTCGAGGGGACCGTCGTCGAGGCACTGCCGAACGCGATGTTCCGGGTCGAGTTGGCCAACGGGCACAAGGTGCTCGCCACGATCAGCGGCAAGATGCGGCAACACTACATCCGCATCCTCCCGACGGATCGTGTGGTCGTCGAACTCTCTGCCTATGATCTCACCCGCGGACGCATCGTCTACCGGCACAAGTGAGTCAGGTCGTCTCGTTGTCCACCATCGCCTTGGGTTCGCGCGCGTGCGCGCACTCGGCGCCGCACCAGAAAGTAGCTCGATGAAGGTCCAACCGAGCGTCAAGAAGATCTGCGACAAGTGCAAGGTCATTCGTCGCAACGGTCGCGTGATGGTGATCTGCGAGAATCCGCGGCACAAGCAGCGTCAGGGCTAGCTGGACGGCTGGTCGCCGCGGGCCCAGGTCATCGGCGAAAATGACGGCATAACTGAATATCACCAACGTGATCGCACCCCCGGGAGCGGCCTTCTCCTTCGAGGAAGAAGCCCCGGGTCCACCCCCGGTCGGAGGCCGGGGCCCCAGCGGCCGGTAACGCGGACGCAGCAGCACGGGGACGCATCACGCCAGATACCTCCGCGACGGATTCCCGGCAGTCCCGGGTCCGTACGTCACTCGAAAGGCAGTATCGCTCGATGGCACGTCTGATCGGGGTCGACCTCCCGCGCGACAAGCGGCTCGAGGTTGCACTTACCTACATCTACGGCATCGGTCACACCCGAGCCCTGGCGACCTTGGCGGCCACGGAGATCAGTGGCGACACCCGCGTTCACCAACTGGACGACGGCCAACTGGTTGCCCTCCGCGACTGGATCGAGGCCAACTACCAGATCGAGGGTGATTTGCGGCGCGAGGTGGCCGCCAACATTCGTCGCAAGGTGGAGATTGGCTCCTATCAGGGTCGTCGTCATCGCAGCGGTCTGCCCGTGCGCGGACAGCGCACGAGAACCAACGCCCGCGGCCGCAAGGGCGGGCGCAAACCCGTCGCCGGCAAGAAAAAAGTCCGCTGACGCGGTCTGTGACGAGTAGAGACCCAGGAGAGAGACAACATGGCTTCCGCAGGCCGCAGCACCGGCGCCAAGAAGGTTCGCCGCAAAGAGAAGAAGAACATCGTCGCCGGTCAGGCGCACATCAAGAGCACGTTCAACAACACGGTCATCTCCATCACCGACCCCACCGGCGCGGTGATCGCGTGGGCCTCAGCCGGCACCGTCGGCTTCAAGGGTTCGCGGAAGTCGACTCCGTTCGCTGCCCAGATGGCGGCCGAAGCCGTCGGACGGCGGGCCATGGAGCACGGCATGAAACGGGTCGACGTGTTCGTCAAGGGACCCGGCTCTGGTCGCGAAACCGCCATCCGTTCGTTGGGTGCGGTCGGTCTCGAGGTCGGGGCGATCTCCGACGTGACCCCTGTCCCGCACAACGGGTGCCGCCCGCCCAAGCGGCGTCGCGTCTAAGCTCTCGACCCGAAATACGAAGGACATAAACAGATGGCTCGCTATACCGGTCCCATGACCAAGAAATCGCGTCGGCTGGGGGTTGACCTGGTCGGTGGCGACACCGCCTTCGAACGCCGCCCCTACCCGCCCGGCGTGCACGGACGCGGCCGTACCAAAGAGTCGGAATACTCGCTTCAGCTCCGGGAAAAGCAGAAGGCCCGGTTCTCCTACGGAGTGCTGGAGAAGCAGTTCCACCGTTACTACGAAGAGGCCAACCGCACCCAGGGGAAGACGGGTGACAACCTGCTGCAGATCCTGGAATCCCGTTTGGACAACGTGGTCTACCGCGCTGGTTTCGCCCGGACCCGCCGGCAAGCCCGCCAGCTCGTGGTCCACGGGCATTTCCTGGTCAATGGCCAGAAGGTGGACATCCCGTCGTACCGGGTGAGCGCTCACGATGTGGTCGACGTGCGGGAGAAGTCACTCAATCTGACTCCGCTGGTCGTTGCCCGGGAGACCCATGGTGAGCGGGACGTGCCGGGCTGGATGGACGCGTTGCCCAACCGGATGCGAGTCCTGGTCCACCAGCTCCCGACCCGGGAGCAGATCGTGATCGACGTCCAAGAGCAGCTCATCGTGGAGCTCTACAGCAAGTAGCCGATCTCGTCCCGAGTTATCAGCTTCTGTCGTCGTCCTGACCGGCACCCACGCTGACAACCCGGTGCCAGTTTGGATCAGTCAGACCCGTACGCGTCGGATGCGCGTGCGATGCCGCGAGTTCAAATAGTGGTTCTCGCGGGGAAAGAGAAGAACCATGCTTATCGCTCAGCGCCCGTCGTTGTCGGAGGAAGTGCTCTCCGACTACCGCTCCCGATTCGTCATCGAGCCACTGGAGCCCGGCTTCGGCTACACCCTCGGCAACTCGCTGCGTCGTACGCTGCTGTCGTCCATCCCCGGCGCAGCCGTGACCAGCCTCAGGATCGACGGCAACCTGCACGAATTTTCCACCATCGAGGGCGTGGTGGAGGACGTCACCGAGGTGATCTTGAACCTCAAGGCCCTCGTCGTGTCGTCAGAGGAGGATGAGCCGGTCACCATGTATCTCCGCAAGGCCGGGGCCGGCGCGGTCACCGCGGCCGACATTGCGCCGCCCGCCGGAGTGGAGGTCCACAACCCCGACCTGCACATCGCCACCCTGAACGAGAACGGCAAGCTCGAGATGGAACTGGTCGTCGAGCGTGGTCGCGGCTACGTGTCGGCGGTTCAAAACAAGGCCGCAGACGCTGAGATCGGCCGCATCCCGGTCGACTCGATCTACTCGCCGGTGCTCAAGGTCACCTACAAGGTCGAGGCCACCCGCGTCGAGCAGCGCACCGACTTCGACAAGCTGATCTTGGACGTCGAGTCGAAGCCGGCCATCCGTCCGCGCGACGCCGTCGCATCCGCGGGTCGCACGTTGGTCGAGTTGTTCGGTCTGGCCCGCGAGCTGAACACCGAGGCTGAAGGCATCGAGATCGGTCCGTCGCCAATCGATGAGCAGTTGGCAGCCGATCTGGCCCTGCCGGTCGAAGACCTCAACCTCACGGTTCGCTCCTACAACTGCCTCAAGCGCGAGGGGATCCACACGGTGTCCGAACTCGTCTCGCGCAGCGAGCAAGATCTGCTCGACATCCGGAACTTCGGCTCCAAGTCCATCGACGAGGTCAAGCTGAAGCTGCACGAGATGCAGCTGTCGCTGAAAGACAGCGCACCCGGTTTCGATCCGTTGAGCGCAATCGGGCGCTTCGAGGACGAAGACGGGGACGTCGACTACAGCGAGACCGAGCAGTACTGACACCGTGGTCGCCGCACAGGTCGGAGTTCGCTCCGCCTGACCCAGTGCTCGCCGCACAAGGCTGATGACACAGAAGAAACTGGAGAACTGAGATGCCCACACCTGCCAAGGGCCCGAGCCTGGGTGGCAGCCCCGCTCACGAGCGGATCATCCTGGCCAACCTGGCCAGCCAGCTGTTCGAGCACGGCCGGATCGTGACCACCGAGGCCAAGGCGAAGCGGCTGCGCCCGTTCGCCGAGAAGCTGATCACCAAGGCGAAGCGCGGGGACATCCACGCTCGCCGGCTCGTGCTGACCCAGATCCGGGACAAGGGTGTGGTGCATGCTCTGTTCACCGAGATCGCGCCGACCTTCGATGGCCGCGACGGCGGATACACCCGGATCACCAAGGTCGGCCCACGCAAGGGTGACAACGCCCCCATGGCGGTGATCGAGCTGGTGACCGAGCCGGTGACCAAGAAGCCGAACTCATCGGCTGCGGCTCCCGTCGCCACCGCTCCGGTGTCCCAAGCGAGTCCGGTGTCCCCGGTCAGCCCGGAGAGCGCGGATTCCCCGGACAGCCCGGAGAGTGCGGATTCCTCGGACAGTCCGGAGAGTGCGGATTCCCCGGACAGCCCGGATAGCGCCGATTCCCCGGGCAGCCCGGGCAGTGCCGACGACGGCCCGGTCGAAAACGCCGAGCGGGCCTGAGCTGAGACAACCCGACCGCACAGCTTGGAGCGGGGTCTGCACACCTTGGTGGGGCGCAGGGCATGTCCGGAGCGGATCCGGTTCTGAGATCCTAAGCCGCCCGGCCGGTCAGCCGCCGACGCGCTTCAGTTTGAACAGCCAACCAACGCCGGCGCCCTGCCACATCGGGGGAGCGTACGGATTCGCTTCGGTGGGGAAGTTCTCCCAGTTGGATTGGTTGAACTCGTAGAACTCCAGCGGCTGGTACATCAACGGGATGCAGGGAATATCCTCGCGAAAGATCTTGTCCAGCGCGGCGTAGGCGGTCTTGGCCTTGCCATCGCTCTTGGCTGCCGCCGCCGCGTCCAGCAGCGCCGGGACCTCTGAGTTCTCGAATCGGCCGTAGTTCCAGTTCGCCCGGCTGCCTTCCCTGGCGAGACCACGATCATCGAGTGCATCGCGGAACCGGATCCAGGGACTGGCTGGGGAGACGCCGGAGTAGGAGGACAGACAGATATCGAAGCTGCCATTCTGTACGGACCGAATCATGGTTGAGGCTTGCGGGAACTCAGTTCTGATGCCGATACCGATGTCCTTCGCCGACTTGGCGACGATCTCGCAGGCGGTGTTCCACTCGGTCCAGCCGGCTGGGGTGATCAGCTTCCAGCCGCCCAGCTTGGCGCCGTCCGGTAACTGGTAGATGCCATCGGAGCCCATCCTTGCTTTGAGCTCGCCCTCGAGGATTTTTACGGCCTGGTCCGGGTCGTAGGTCCAGCCCTCGGACTCCACGGCGTCAGCGTCGTAGAACTTCGACTCGTAGCCGGTGGGCACGATCAAGGAGGCGTTGGCCGGCTCGGAGTAGTCCGACATGGCGGTGGTGGCGATGTCGGGGTAGTTGATCCCGTAGGCGATGGCTCGGCGGAGCTTGAGGTTGTCCAAGCCGGACTTGGACAGGTTGAAGATCAGCACCGGCAGGTTGCCGGGCAGATAGTACGGCTTCTCCCTCAGCCAGGTGCCGACGGGAGCGCCATTGTCCTCCCACATCGTCCAGATCCGAGGGATGAACTGCTGGCTGGCGTCGATCTGGCCACTCTGCAGCTTGAGCGCTGCCTGTGTGTCCTTGTTCAAGATGGGGTGATTGATCGTCGTCATCGCAGGCGTGCCGAACGCGTTCTTGCCCCAATACGCGTCGTCCCGGGCGAGGTTGACTTGGGTTTGTTCACCCTTGTCCAGGGTGAACGGACCAGAGCCGATCGGCTGCAAGTTGGTCTCGGCGGTGATCTTGCCCGGCGGGATCTTGCTCCAGATCGCCTTGGGCACGATCAGCGTGCTGCTAAGCAGGTTCTTGACGTAGCCCGGGTTGTACGGGCTCGATTTGAGCTTGATCGTGACCGTGCGGGCGTCGGTCGCCTCGATGGTGTCGACGTAGCTCCAGATGGTCGAGAACGACAGGGTGGTCCGCTCGCCCAGCTTGAACGTGAACACTACGTCCTCGGCCGTCAGTTCGCTGCCGTCGGACCACCGGGTGCCGTCCTGCAGCGGGAGTTCGATGGTCAGGTCGTCTGACTGCCGCAGTTGCTTGGCCAAACCCGGAGACAGCGTCCCGTCCAGCAGGTTGAAGCGGACCAGGGTTTCGTAGATCAACTGGCTGTGTCCGGCGGCGGTCGGCCAGGCCGGCGAGGCGCCGAACGGGTTGTAGTTGGTCGGCGGCTCCAACTGAATGCCGGCGACGAACAGCGTCTCGCCGGCCGCGCCGGCGCGACCCGTCGTCGCGCTCCCGCGGGAACTGCCGCCGGTCTGCGCGGCGCCGCCCCCAGCCGCAGTGATGCCGACGCCCGCGCCGC
>JAKDLH010000016.1 GCA_030452945.1 Microlunatus sp.
CTCCTGACCGGCCCGGCCGGACGGGGGCTCGGCGGTGGCGCGCTCCTCGCCGTCGAACCTGGCGAATCCGGCGGCCACCAGAACTGCGCCGGCGACGACTCCGAGGCCGGCAACGAGGGGCGTCTTCATGCGCGCCTCCTACCCTTGCCCTTCGCCGCTCACACAGCCGGACGGCCGCGGAGGCGGCACCCGTCAGCGACGGCTGGCGTGCACACCTGCAGGAGGCTGGTCAGGAGAGCACCGAGTCACCGAGGAACTCCAGGCGCTCGTTGGTCGGCAGACCGCCGTGCTCGTACGCGAACGAACGGTGCGTCAACGCCTGGTCGAATCGCTCAGCCCCGACCGCCAACCCCAACCGGTCCAGCACCTCCCGAATCAGTCCGGACCGGGCCAGACCGACGTCGTGGGGCCCGGGTTCGAACGTGTTCTGGTCGCTCACCTGAACTCGGCTCACCTAATCTCAGTCAGGAGTCCAGCACCTGACGGCGGCTGGCTCGCGGGCCGTACTGACCGCAGGAGGGGCAGGCTGTGTGCGGCAGGTGCTTCTCCCGGCAGGCCGGGTTGGTGCAGGTGACCAGAGCAGGCACCGAGGCCTTCCACTGGGAACGGCGATGCCGCGTGTTGCTGCGCGACAGGCGCCTCTTCGGGACGGCCACGATTTTCTCCTCGTTCGTTCGGTCCGGGTTCCTACCATGACGCAGGTCCTTGAGATGACATGGTTGCGCTCACCACCCCTGGGCAGCGCCTCCGAGCGCGCGCCGGCGATTGAGCAACCGGGACAGTCTAGGACGTTTCCTCCTCAGATCCGAACCGGGCGAGCCCAGCCCACCGCGGATCGATGGCTTCGTCGTGGGAATGAGACTCCACCGCATTGAGATCGATTCCGCAGGTCGAGCAAAGACCCCGACACTGGAGTCGACAGACCGGCTGGAACGGCAACTCCAACACGACGGCGTCGCGCAGCACCGGCTCGAGGTCCAGCAGTTCACCGTCGAGATGGGAGGACTCATCATCATCCTCCTCCGCAGCGGGTATCGGGTCGTAGCTGAACAGCTCCTGTACGTCAACCTCCACCTCGTCGCTCAGCTGGGTGAGGCAGCGGACACATTCCCCCTGCAGGGTGGCCGAAGCTGTGCCGGTGACCAGCACGCCCTCGACGACGGCCTCGAGTCGCAGATCAAGCTTCAACGGCGATCCCTCGGGGACACCGATGACCGCGATTCCGAGGTCAGGGGGCGCCGAGGCGATGGTCCGTACCTCGCGCATCGCGCCGGCACTGCGGAGCAGGTCGTGGGTGTCGAGCACCAAGTCGGAGCGGCCGTTTCGCCGACGGCGGGAACTGGTCACGGTTCGTCGCCGCCAGCCGAGGATTCGCTGGTGGTCCCGGCAGTGGCGCTCGGAGTTTCGTCATGGTGGTCGAGTCTGCTCCGTTCGGCCAGGCGCGCCCGTGCGGTCCGGACCTGACTGGTGGTCCGGGCCAAGACCGACTCGAAACTCGCCATCCGGGAATCCACGAACGCGTCCGCCTCGCGCCGCAGCGCCGCAGATTCGACCTCCGCGGCGGAGACGATCGCGGCCGCCTTCTCCTCGGCGACCCTGGACACCTCGGTATCCGCGGCGAGCTCGGCGGCGCGCTTCGTCGCCTCGTCGGTGATCCGCTCCGCCTCCGCCTTGCCCGCGGCCACCGCGTCTTGGCTGTTCTCGATCACGTCCTGCGCTTGGGCGATCTCGTTCGGCAGGTTCTCGATCACCTCGTCGATAGCGGCGAGCACGTCACCGCGATTCACCACGCACGACGCGGACATGGGCATCGAACGAGCGTGCGCGACGAGTTCACGCAGCTGGCCGAGTTTGGCCTCGGCGGTCTTCATCTCGACGGTCTTCATGTCGTCAATCTGTCCTTCTTCTGGGGCTGGACGAATGGGTGCGACAGCTACTCAGCGTAGTCCCTGACTCCAGTCAGAGCGCGTGCTGCGGCCGCGCCACGGCCACGACCGAGAGCCATGAGCTGAGCCCGAGGTAGTCGCGTGGATTAGTCGGGTAGAGCGGCAGGCGGTGCGCGACGGCGGTCGCCGCGATCTGGAGGTCAGCAGGACGGTGACGAGGCGTACGCCCTGCCGTCACCACCGCGCCACTGAGCTGACCAAGGACTCGCGCGGCAGGAGCATCGAAGACGAGCGGATCGAACTCGTTCTCGGCCCGCTGAAGAACCGCTACCCGGCGCGCTCGCTCCCGCCTCGCCGTGGGATCGTCGCCTCGCACCAGATGTGGCCCGGCCGAAAGCTCGGCCAGGGTCACGCAACTGATGGCCACTTCGCCGGGTAGGTCGTCGAACGCGATCCAATCGCGGAGGATGACGATGTTGGTGTCGATCAGCCCTCGACGGCTCTCATCAGCCATTCGGCTCAGCGGTCATACGGATCGCAGATCTCAGGATCGACGATCGCGTCGAGATCGGCTCGGAACCGGTCCGGGTCGATGGGGCTCGTGTCGACGAAGCCAGCAAGGAACACTTCCTTCGGCACGAAGGTGCGGCGGCGACGTAGCGGCACCAATTCGCCGATCTGATGGCCGTCACGCGTCACCGTGAAGGAATGTCCACGCTCAACGGAGTCCATGATCTCCTTGGACCGCAGCCGGAGATCGCGCTGGCTGATCTCGGAGTGACTGATCTCGGGGTGATTCGTCACGAACCCGCGGTAGCACCCGGTAGCACACCCGGCGACCTTCACCCGCCCGCCTGTTCGGCCACCCTGCGCTGGATGCGGTCCAACACCCCTCCTGGTACGAACGGCGTGACGTCCCCGCCCAAGGAGGCGACCTCCCGGACGAGGCTGGACGAGACGTAGGACAGCTGCGGAGCCGTCGGCATAAAGGCGGTGTCCACCCCGGTCAGCGTGCGGTTCATCTGGGCCATCTGAACCTCGTAATCGTAGTCCGCGCCCGAGCGCAGACCCTTCACGATTACCTCGGCCCCCGACTGCCGGCAGAAGTCCACGAGCAGGCCGGAGAAAAGCGTGACGCTGACCGACGGCCACGCCGCGCACGCCTCCCGCAGCATGACAATCCGCTCCTGGGGAAGGAACAGGGCGCGCTTGGACACGTTGGACCCGACCGCGACGACCACCTCGTCGTAGAGGTCGACCGCGCGAGCGATGACGTCCAGGTGCCCGACCGTGACGGGGTCGAAGGATCCGGGGCAGACGGCGCGAGTCACAGCCCGAGGCTATCGGGCCTCAGCCGGCGCCGAAGTACAGCACCGTCTCGCCGTACGGCTTCTCCCAGCAGTCGCCCAGCGCGTCCGGCCAGCGCGGCGCCGCCTCCCGGCCGGAGCGTTCGAGCACGATCAGACCCTCGCCCGTCAGCCAGCCGTTGGTGACCAGGTCGCTCAGCACCGACTCCACCCGGGCGTTGGTCAGCTCGTACGGCGGATCGAGATAGATCAGGTCGAAGGGGTAGGAGGGCTGCCGGCGGGCCACGGCCTCGACCGCGCCGCGGCGGATCTGCACGTCCAGGTCGACGGCCGCGACGTTCTGTTCGATGGTGCGGACCGCTCGGCGGCTGGACTCGACCAGCAGCACCGGCGCGGCCCCCCGGCTGGCGGCCTCGAGACCGACGGCCCCCGACCCCGCGTACAGGTCGCAGAACGCCCAGCCCTGCAGGGCCTCAGCTGCCGGACCCGAGGATCCACCCGTCCAGGACGCGAGCACGGAGAACAGCGCCTCCCGCACCAATCCGGAGGTGGGGCGGGTCTGCTCGCCGGCTGGCATGCTCAGACGCCGCCCACCGCGCGATCCGGAGATGATCCGGGTCATGACCGTTCCAGCCAGTCGCCGGCCGCCCTGAGCTCCACCGAGTCGACGATGTCGGCGAGACCTGGGTCGGCCAAGTCGGGATCTGATTCCAGGCAGGCGGTGGCGAGGTCCCGCGCGAACAGGATCAGATCCTCGTCCTCCAGGACCCGCAGATGCCGCAGTCCGGAGCGGATACCCGACTGGTCGGCGCCGAGCACGTCCCCCTCGCGGCGTTGCTCCAGATCCACTTTCGCCAGCCGGAAGCCGTCGCGGGTCCTGGCCACCGCGGCCAGCCGCTCGGCCGCCGGCGTACCCGGCGGAGTCGAGGTCAGCAGCAGGCACACCCCGGGGTGAGCTCCCCGACCGATGCGTCCGCGGAGCTGATGGAGCTGGGAGATCCCGAACCGGTCGGCGTCGCAGATCACCATGGCGGCGGCATTGGCCACGTCGACCCCGACCTCGATCACCGTGGTGGCGATCAGCACATCGATCGTGCCGGCGACGAAGCGGCCCATCACCTCGTCTTTCTCGTCGGCGGCGAGTCGGCCGTGCAGCATGGCCACCCGCAGTCCCCGCAGCGGACCCTCTGTCAGTTGCGCGTAGACGTCCTCCACAGCTGCGCCGGCGTCGTCGTCCGCGCTGCCATCGCTGATCCGGGGGCACACGACGTAGGCCTGCCGTCCCTCGGCGACCTCCTCGATCACGCGCTGCCAGGTCCGGGCGAGCCAGCTCGGGTGCGACTGGTAGTCCACGACGACGGTCGACACCTCGGCGCGTCCGGCCGGCACCTGGGTCAGGGTGGACGTCTCCAGGTCACCGAACACCGTCATCGCCACGGTGCGGGGGATCGGGGTGGCCGTCATCACCAGGGTGTGGGGCCGCTGTGCCGCCTTGGCCACGAGGGCGGCGCGCTGCTCTACCCCGAACCGGTGCTGCTCGTCGACCACGACCAGGCCGAGGTCGGCGAACTGGGTGCCGCTGGTCAGCAGCGCGTGGGTGCCGATGACGATGCCGGCCGCACCGGAGGCGACGGCGAGCGATGCCTCCCGCCGGCGACCAGCCGACAACGAGCCGGTGACCAGGGTGACCCCGGTGCCGATCCCGCCGGAGGTCAGCAGGTCAGCTCCCACCAGGTCGCCGAGCATGCCGGTGATCGTGCGATGGTGCTGGGCGGCGAGCACCTCGGTGGGCGCCAGCAGCGCGGTCTGACCGCCGTTGTCCACCACGGTGAGCATGGCCCGGAGCGCCACCACGGTCTTGCCGGACCCGACCTCCCCCTGCAGCAAACGCTGCATCGGATGGGGCCGCGCGAGATCGGCGAACAGCTGGTCACCAATCTCACGCTGCCCCTCGGTGAGCTCGAACGGCAGCCTGGCGTCGAAGGCATCCAACAGGCCGCCGTCGACCCGAGGCCGCGGCACGGCACCGACGGTTGACGTCACAGCCCGGCGGCGGGCCATCGCCAGCTGGAGCCCGAATGCCTCGTCGAACTGGATCCTGGCCAGTCCGGCGACGACGTCGGCCTCGGTGTCGGGACGGTGAACCGACCGGTACGCCGTCTGTTGATCGATCAGGTCGGCCTGACGACGCACCCACTCCGGCAGCGGGTCCTCCATGCCCGTCAGGCTGTCCAGGGTGAGCGAGACGCAGTTGGCGATGGTCCAGGTCCGCAGCTTGGCCGTCGCCGGGTAGAGGCCAATCCGGCCCGAGGCGCCGGCCACCTTGCCGAGGTCGACATTGCGTTGCGCACCGCCGATCACGTTGCCGTGCTCGTCGATGATCACGAAGTCCGGGTGGGTCAGCTGCGGCTGGCCCTGGAAGGCGCCCACCTTGCCGGCGAAGATGCCGCGCGCCCCGGGCCGAAGTTGAGCCTGCCAATAGTCCACCAGATGGCGGGCCCCGAAGAAGGTGAGGTTGAGCGTGCCTGGCCCGTCGGTGATGACCGCCTGCAGACGAAACTTGCCGGCACCTCGGCCGGAGTTCATCGCGTGGACCGACGCGTGCCGAACCTGAGCCAGCACCGTCACCTCCTCCCCTTCGGTAAGGTTGCGCAGATCGCTGAGCTCGGTGCCGGAGACGTAGCGGCGAGGCAAGTGGAGCATCAGGTCGCCCACCGTCTTGACTTTCAGCGCTTCGAAGGCCTTGGCGGTCTTCCCGCCCAGCACACCGGCCAGGGGGACGGCGAGTCGAGTGAATCCGGTGGTCCGCCAGAACTGCGCCGGCGGTCGTTCAGCCGCCTTTTTCGCCGAGGGTCTCTTCGCCAGTTTCTTCGGTCTCGGCTCGGGCAGATCCGGGACCAGCCGGAGGTGCGGTGTCACTCCAGTCCCACCAGCAACGGGTAGCGGACCTGACCACCATCGACCACGTCGACATCGACGGTCGGGGCCGCGGTCCGAACGCGAGCGCGCAACCGCGCCACCAGCTGATCGTCGGCGTCGTGGCCACTGACCAGGGTCAACAATTCGCCACCGGCGGAGGTCAGCAACCGTTCGACCACCCGCCACGCCACCTCGTCCACATCCTGTCCGATCTCGACGAAGTCACCGTCCACCAGGCCGAGCACGTCGCCCACCTCACAGCGCCCGGCCATGGTCATCGCCGAGCTCTCGGCCACCGTCACCGCGCCGTGTCGGGTGCGTCCGGCCGTGCTGCTCATCCCCACCACCACCGAGTCGAACGGTGCCGCCGGCTCGTGCACCGCCAGTGCGGCCAAGCCCTGCACCTGCGCGATGGTCGGGATGACCGCGACCCGGCGGCCCTGCTCTCTGAGCTCCGCCGCCAGGTGGCTGGCGATCTCCAAGCACTCCATGTCGTTCGGGAGCACCACCACCTCGCCGCAGGTCTGGTGCAAGGCGGCCATCAGTTCCTCGGCGGTGACGTGAGAGGTCGCCGGCACCACGGGAACTCCGCCCAAGGCGATCACCGCCTCGGCCAGGCCGGGTCCGGCGACCACCGACACCACAACCCGCTCGGCCGTGGTCAGCGTCGACGGGAGGGCGGTGATCCGGATCTGACTCATCCGCCCGAGCGGCAGGCCGGCCTCAACCGCCCCGCCGGCGTCCGCGAGGTGCACGTGCACCTGCGCCACGGTCTGGTCGCCCACGACCACGACACTGTCACCGACCTGTGACAGTCGCTCTCGCAGCGAGTCGAGATCGGCGGCCTCGACACCGCGGAGGGCGTACATCACCTCGTACTCCGGTGGCGCCTCTGGTGCCGCCGCGGGCAACGTCCGAGTCCTCCCGGCCGCCTCGGCGATGAGGGGCTCGGCGATCGGGCCGCCGAGCACCTCGACGAGGACATCGAGCAAGAGCAGATAGGCCTGTCCACCCGAGTCGACCACGCCCGCGTCGGCGAGGCGGGGCAACTCCTCGGGAGTGCGCCGAAGTGCCTCGGCGGCTGCGCTGCGCGCGAGCCGGGCCACCTCCAGCACCCGCGGCCCCCCGGGCTCATCATCGGTTCCGAGCCGTTCGGCACTGTCGGCGGCGACCGCATCCTCCGCCGCCGCGGCCGCGGCGTCGGCCACGGTCAAGATGGTGCCGGCCACGGGTCGGGCCACGGCGCGGCGACCCGCGATCGCGATCAGCCGCAGCATCCGGGCCAGGCCCCGTTCCGGCTCGTTGACCACGATCAGGGTCGAACGCTCCATCGCGCGGGTCAGGCTGATGATCATCTCGGCCACGATCGCGCCTGAGTTGCCGTGTGCGGACAGCACCGCCGCCCGGACCACCACGTCGGCCGGGGTCGGGTCGTCGACGCTGTCGGGAGCCAGGTCAGAAACCCAGTCGTCGTCGGTGTCGCCGTATCCGCCGAGCGCGTCGATGATGCCGGTCAGGGTGAGCTCGAGATTCGTACCCGTGTCGCAGTCGGCCACAGGAAAGACGTTGATCGCGTCAAGACCAGCCGCCGAGGCGCTGAGTACCTCCGCGGAGCGCTGCAACCACGTCAAGCAGAGTCGCCAGATCTCGGGCGGGGCCAGACTGCTCACCCCACCGCCGGAAGTGACCGCCGATGACACCCGGCCACCCTATCGAGCAAGGCCGCTGCGGCCGCGGAACTGGTCTGCGGCTCGGTTGACGGGGTGTTCGCGTCGTCGTACTACCGCACACCACCACTTTCGACCACCCGGCCAAAACATGAGCCCCAACCAGGTCGCCACCCCGCCACTTTCGACCACCCGGCGGAACTGTTTCCGGTGGGCCGCGACAAGCGATGCGACGGCAACAAGTTCCGACCGCTGATCAGGCGCTGCCGGTTCCGTCACTGGTCGGATTTGGACTCTGACCGGGCAACGGGTCGGGGAGCAGCGACCACAGAAAGGCCATCCGTACGCGACCAGGGGCGGGCTCGTTCCGCCAGCCCGATTCGTGCTCGTCCAGGATGGCGTTCTCCAGCCACGCGGACAGGCGCTCGGCCTGGTCTGGGGTCAACCACAAGTCGCCGGCGCTCAGCGTGACCGATCCGACCCGGTCCGCCGCCGGACGGGATCGGTGCGCGCGGATCCGTTGATGCAGTGCGCCCAGCATCTGATCGGCCATCACGTCCCGAACGGTCTCCCCCGCTTCGCTGGTGTCGATCTGCACACTGGTCCCCGCGGCCCGCCACGGACGGTTGCGCGCGTCGTCGGAGTCGACTACTCGCTCGACTACCCCCCACTTCTCCAGGGCCCGCAGGTGGTAGCTCATCGCACTCGGCGTCAATCCGGTCATCTGGGCCAGCTCGGTGGCCGTCCGAGCGTGCTGTTCGGCGTAGAGCACTTCGATCACCCGCTGCCGCGCCTCGTGCGCCAGGGCCCGCAGCGCCCGCGGATCGTTGATCTTGACCACCCGCTGTGGACCGAGCAGGCGCTCAGCGCGCTCCTCCACCCGTCGACGAGCATCGGAGATCAAAGACTCCGCTGGTTCAGGACCGCCATCACCCACGCCGTCACTCTAACCGCGGTCGATTCATTGTGAAGCATCCGCTTGACATCCTCAACCGCGAAACGTATGCTTCACAATATACGTGAAACATCTACTTCGGATTGGAAGTGCGTCATGTGGAGTCAGACGATCTATCCGTCGCCCGGACTGTCCGCCGTCGCTGATCAGCACCTGGCGGAGACAGGGGAGCTCTCCTCACCGCGCTACCGTCGCTGGGTGGACCGGGTGGCTCATCTCACGGCGGCTCGCGCTGCCGGTCGGCGCGGCCGGGCCCGCAAACCTGGTCGAGGCAGCTGGCGCTTGATCCTGATTCGCCCTTCCCAGTCACAGTCGAGTACGCTTTACCGGTTGCCCTGACGGGCTCCACCTCCGATATCCCGTACCAAGTTCAAGCAAGTGGGAGTGAACTCCAGTGGCTGCCGTATGCGACGTCTGCGCCAAGCGCCCCGGCTTCGGCCACAACGTGCCATGGTCGAAGAAGAAGACCAACCGGCGTTGGAACCCCAACATTCAACGGGTCCGTGCCATGGTGAGCGGCACCCCGAAGCGACTGAACGTGTGCACCTCGTGCCTCAAGGCCGGTAAGGTCACCCGCTAGCCTGACCCATCGCCTCACCCCGGTCTCCACGACTACGTCTGAATGACCACTGGAATGATCATGGGGCGACGTCGGTGCTTGTCGTTGACCCAGCGTCCGATCCGCCGCCGGATCACCTGCTGGAGGCGGTGCGCGTCGTCCACCCCGTCGGCCAGTGCCTCTTCGAGCGCCGCGACGATCTGCGGTCGCACCCCGTCGAACACCGAGTCGTCCTCGCCGAACCCGCGGGCGTGAATGTCGGGGCCGCTGACGATCTTGGACGCGTGCGTGTTGATCACCGTGATCACCGAGATGAAACCTTCCTCCCCCAGGATCCGGCGGTCGGTCAGCAGGGTCTCGGTCACATCGCCGACTGAGGCCCCGTCGACGAACACGTAGCCGCAATCGACCTTGCCCACCAATCGGGCGTTGCCTTGCTGCAGGTCCACGACCACCCCGTCCTCAGCCACGATCACCCGCTTTCTCGGCACCCCAGTGGCCACCGCCAGGTCGCCGTTGGCCACCAGATGGCGAGCCTCACCGTGGACCGGCATCACGTTGCGGGGCTGGACGATGTTGTAGACGTACAGCAGCTCTCCCGCGCTCGCGTGTCCGGAGACGTGCACCATGGCGTTGCCCTTGTGCACCACGTTGGCACCGAGCTTGGTGAGCCCATTGATGACGCGGTAGACCGAGCTCTCGTTGCCCGGGATCAGCGAGCTGGCCAGCACCACGGTGTCGCCGGCGACAAGCTGGATGACCGGGTGCTCGCGGGCGGCCATCCGGGACAGAGCCGACAGCGGCTCACCCTGGGATCCGGTCGAGATGATCACCACCTCCTCCGGCCGATAGCTGTCGATGTCTCGCAGCTCGATCAAGGTGTCACCGGGCACGGTCAGATAACCGAGGTCGCGGGCCACCCCCATGTTGCGGAGCATCGACCGTCCGACATAGACGACCTTGCGGCCGTGCGCCACCGCCGCATCAAGCACCTGCTGGACTCGATGCACGTGCGAGGCGAAACAGGCCACGATGAGACGCTGCCGGCTGGTGGCGAAGACCCGGTCCAGAGCCGGGGTGATGTCCCGCTCCGGGGTCGTGAAGCCGGGCACCTCGGCGTTGGTGGAGTCGACCATGAACAAGTCGACACCCTCCTCACCGAGCCGCGCGAAGCCGCGGAGATCGGTGATCCGGCCGTCCAGCGGCAGTTGGTCCATCTTGAAGTCGCCGGTGTGCAGGACCAGTCCTGCCCTGGTCCGCACCGCTACCGCCAGTGCGTCCGGGATGGAGTGGTTCACGGCCAAGAATTCGCACTCGAAGTGCCCGAACGTGGCCTTGGCGGAGTCTGCGACGACCTGGGTAACAGTCCCCTTGATCCGATGCTCGCGGATCTTTCCCTGCACCAAGGCCAAAGTGAGCTTCGAGCCGATCAGCGCGATGTCAGGTCGCTGTCGCAGCAGGTAGGGCACCGCACCGATATGGTCCTCGTGGCCGTGGGTCAACACCAAAGCTTGGATGTCGTCCAGCCGATCGGCGATCGCCTCGAAGTTGGGCAGGATCAGATCGACCCCGGGGTGGTCGTCTTCGGGGAAGAGCACGCCGCAGTCGATCAGCAGCAGCTGGCCGTCATATTCCAAGGCAGCCATGTTGCGACCGATGTCGCCGAGCCCGCCCAGGGGGATGACCCGAAGCGCCCCACCGGCGAGGGGGGGTGGATTGCGTACGCTTCCACGCACGGTCTGATCAGATGCAGCCGACACGGCCGTCAGGCTACCGCGCCCGTGAGCCAGGTCAGCGGCGACGCAGCGGAGTCCGCGGTTGCCTGCTCGGGGGTTCAGGTAACCACGGACTCCTGCGCTCCATCATCGTCGCTGGAGGCGATGACCGTGTAGAGAGATGATAGTGATCTGCATCACATTATGTTGGTCGGGATAGCATCGCCGATTGTGGTCAGCGAGCAGCACGGCAGCGACGCCCGTCCCGACCTCGTCCGGTTGGCGTTGCCGGCCGAGGCCCGGGCCATCGCCGGCGTCCAGCGCCGCGCGTGGGACGCCGACAGCGAGCCGGTTGGCCGCGCCCTGCTGGGCTCCGTCGATCTCGACACCATGGCCGAGGTGTGGCACGCCGCCATCAGCCGGCCCCCAGAGGCTCGATGTCGGGTGCTGGTGGCCGTGGCCGATCACCAGGTGGTCGGTCTGGCCACCACCCTTCCCAGCCCGGATCCGGACTCCGACATCAGCGCGGACGGGGCCATCGAGGAGTTCGTAGTCGACCCCACAGCGCGGCGACGTGGTCACGGCTCCCGCCTGATCCACGCGTGCGTCGACACCCTCCGGGCCGACGGCTTCGTCCGAGCTCGGCACTGGTTGCGCGCCGAGGATGACCCGCGCCGCGTCTTCTTGTCTGAGGCCGGCTGGGCCCCGGACGGCGCGCACCGGGAGATCGGTTCCGACGAGGACGGCATCCGGATCAAACAGGTCCGGCTGCACACGACCATCGACTGACTCAGCGGCCCCGCAGCGGTATGTCCTGACCCGTGCCGCTGACGGCGATCCCGTCGGGCTGAACCGACAGCCCCGTGACCTTGACGTCGTACGGGAGATCGGTGATCGGATACGGCCGCACCAGGGAATCGAAGGCCGCATCCACCACAGCCTGCGGCACGTCGACCGAGCCCACGTCCACCTTGGGCTCGACGAAGGTGATGGTCTGGTCCTCGGGGTTGACCTGCGGTCGAGCTGTGAAGCCCGCAACGGTGAACTGGCCGACCGGTACCGAGATATCGACCCTGATGCGGTCAGCGGCGGCGTAGCTGATCCGCTGACCGACCAGGTCGCTGAGCACGGCCCAATCGACCACGGCGGTCGCCTGTCCCTGCCCAGCGGTGACGTCAGCGTAGCCATTCGAGGCGACGATGTCAGTGACGGTGGCTTCGAAGTGGGAGATCGGGATCGAGGAGTCGCCGTAGCGGACGGTGGCCCCATCTGCGGTCACCCGCACGGAAGAGAACTTCCCGGTCAGCAGCTGAGTGACGAACGGGAATCCGCCAATCCGGACCTCGGGTCTGTTCGCAGTCGACAACTCCGTCTGCAGTTGGTTGGCGCGCGTGTTCTCCACCACCGTGTTCGCGATCCGGTCGCCCACGATCAACACCGTCAGCACGGCCAGCACGCTGATCACAGCGATCATCACCGACCGGGAGCGCGGCGCGGCCGGCCGCGTCGGCGGCGGGGCCGGTGCCGGCTGCACGGTGGTGGCGGCGGATCTCACGATCGTCACCGTCGGTTCGAAGTCGGGACGTGAATACTGTGAGATCCCAGGCTCGGGATCGGTCGGCGTCCGTGGGGCCTCGCCACTCATCAGTCGAGGCCCAGCAGGTCGTCGATGCCGACAGTCAGGCCGGGACGTCGAACGACGGCTCGTACCGCTGCGAGCACGCCGGGCATGAAGGAGATCCGATCGAACGAGTCGTGCCGGATCATCAGGGTCTCGCCGGGGTCACCGAACAACACCTCCTGGTGGGCGACCAGACCTCGCAGTCGAACCCCGTGCACGCGGACACCCTCGATTGCGGCGCCGCGGGCTCCTGGCACCTCCTGCGACGTGGCGTCCGGGACCGGTCCACGACCCGAGGCGGTACGAGCGGCGGCGATCCGGTGAGCGGTGGCGGTCGCCGTACCCGACGGCGCGTCTGCCTTGTCCGGATGGTGCAGTTCGATGATTTCCACACTCTCGTAGAACCGAGCGGCCTGCTCGGCGAAGTGCATCATCAGCACCGCGCCCACCGAGAAGTTCGCGGCGATCACGATGCCGACGGCTGCGGACTCCCCCAACGCCCAGCGCAGCTGGGCCAGCCGATCCTCGGTGAAGCCGGTGGTGCCGACCACGGCGTGAACCCGGTGTTCGATGCACCAGGACAAGTTGTCCATCACGGCGTCGGGATGGGTGAAGTCGACCATCACCCGTGCTGCCTCGGCCGGTGCCCGGTCATCGCCCAGATCCAGTTGAGCGACCAGGTCCAGATCCGGGGCCGCGGCCACGGCCCGGCACACCTCAGCGCCCATCCGACCGGCGGCACCGAACACTCCGACCGCGAGCTGGTCCGCCATCTGCCCGTCCTTTCCCGACGTCCGTGGCGAACCCGGGTGTCTGCCCGCCGGCTCGACCAATCTACCGGTGCTCACCAACGATCCAGCAGCGCTGTCAGCCATCGGCGCGGCACCTTGGGCCCGACCACTCCGAGCACGGGTCCGGAAGAGAACAGCTCCTGCGCCATCTGCTGGACCTCGTCGGCGGTGACGGCGTCGTAGCGTTCCAGATGCTCCTCCAGGGTGCGCAGGTCCCCGGTGACGGCGGAGCTGCCGAGTCGGCTCATCCGGGCGTTGGGTCCCTCGTAGGCCAAGATGGTGTGCCCTCGGAGCTGGGTCTTTGCCCGGGCGAGTTCGTCCGCTTCGATCCCGCTTTCGGCGAGGTCAGCGGTCACCTCGCGAACCACGCCGACGATGTCATCGAGCCGCTCGGGACCACATTGCCAGTCCACCGAGAACAAGCCGGCGTCACTGTAGACGGTCTCCCCCGCCTCGATGGCGTACGCCAGTCCGCGCCGCTCCCGCACCTCGACGAACAGGCGTGACGACATCCCACCGCCCAGCACCAATGAGAGCAGGCCCAGGGCGTAGCGACGGTCGTCGAACGTTCCCGGGCACGGCGTCGCCAGGGTCGCGGAAACCTGCACCGAGTCGCGGACGGCCGTGACCACCCGAGGTTCCAGCTTCCCGGCGGCGGATTTCGAAGTTTTCCGGCGAACCGACCGACCACGATCCTCGGCAAGTCCGTCGCAACGCGCCACCTGGGCAAGCAGTCGGTCGTGGTCGACCGCCCCGGCCGCGGCGATCACGACCGAAGCCGGACGGTAGTGGCGACGCCAGTAGGCGTCGATCTGGTTGCGCCGTAGATTGGCGATGCTGTGGGCGGACCCGATCACCGGCCGACCGAGTCCGTGATCACCGAAGATCGCCGCCGCAACCATGTCAGCGGCCACCTCGCCGGGATCGTCGTGGTGGATAGCGATCTCGTCCATGATCACCGTACGCTCAGCGTCGATGTCGCGGCCGAGCAGCAGCGAATCGGTGATCATCTCTGACAGCACGTCCAGCACGAGGTCGGCGTCGTCGGCCATCACCCGCGCGTAGAAGCACGTGTGCTCCTTGGCGGTGTAGGCGTTCAGCTCACCGCCGACCGATTCCACCGCCGCGGAAATCTCCTCAGCGGTACGCCGCGGCGTCCCTTTGAACAGGGCGTGCTCGAGGAAGTGGGAAGCGCCGTGCAGCCGGCTGCTCTCATGTCGAGAACCGACCCCGACGAAGAAGCCGACACAGAAGGCCCGACTGCCGGGCATTTCCTCGGTCGCCACCCGCAGACCGCTCGGCAACGTACTGCGGCGGATCTCTCCGCCCCGATAGGTACGTGACCGAGCGTCCTGCCTCGGGTCCGACGAAACGGCGGTGGACCGCAGGTCCGCCGGGAAAAACCGCTCAGACAGCAGCGGGCTCCTCGATCACCGGGATCAACGACAGCTTGCCGCGATCATCGACCTCGTTGATCTCGACCTGGATCTTCTGACCGACGCTGACCACGTCCTCCACGCTCTCCACCCGCTGACCACCGGCGAGCGGCCGCAGCTTGGAGATGTGCAGCAGTCCGTCCTTGCCCGGCAGCAGGGAGACGAAGGCGCCGAACGCGGTGATCTTGACCACCGTGCCGAGATAGCGCTCGCCCTTCTCCGGCATGGTTGGGTTGGCGATCGCGTTGACCATGGCCCGCGCGGCCTCGGCCTTGTCGCCGGCGTCAGCACCGATGTAGATGGTGCCGTCGTCCTCGATGCTGATGTCGGCACCGGTGTCGTCTTGGATTTGGTTGATCACCTTGCCCTTGGGACCGATCACCTCGCCGATCTTGTCGACCGGGATCTTCACCGTGATGATCCGCGGCGCGTACAGGCTCATCTCGTCCGGGCCGTCGATCGCCTCGCCCATCACCTCCAGCAGGGTGAGTCGCGCGTCCTTGGCCTGGGTCAGCGCCGAGGCCAGCACCGAGGCCGGGATGCCGGCGAGCTTGGTGTCCAGCTGCAGGGCGGTGATGAAGTCCTTCGTCCCGGCGACCTTGAAGTCCATGTCGCCGAACGCGTCCTCGGCCCCCAGAATGTCGGTCAGCGCGACGTAGGAGGTTTCCCCGTCGACGGTGTCGGACACCAGACCCATGGCGATGCCGGCGACCGGCGCGCGCAGCGGCACCCCGGCGTTCAACAGGGCCATCGTCGAGGCACACACTGAGCCCATCGACGTGGAACCGTTGGAGCCGAGTGCCTCCGAGACCTGACGGATCGCGTACGGGAACTCCTCCCGCGTTGGCAGCACCGGCACCAGCGCGCGCTCGGCCAGGGCGCCGTGGCCGATCTCGCGGCGCTTGGGTGAACCCACCCGGCCGGTCTCGCCGACGGAGAAGGGCGGGAAGTTGTAGTTGTGCATGTAGCGCTTGGTCTTCTCCGGCGCCAGCGTGTCGAGTCGCTGCTCCAGCCCCAGCATGTTCAGCGTGGTGATGCCCAGGATCTGGGTTTCGCCCCGCTGGAACAGCGCCGAGCCGTGCACCCGCGGCACTACCGCCACCTCAGCCGACAAGGTCCTGATGTCGGCTACACCGCGACCGTCGATGCGCACCTTGTCGCGCAGGATCTTCTGTCGCACCAGCTTCTTGGTCAGCGCCCGGTAGGCGCCGGTGATCTCCTTCTCGCGTCCGCTGAACTGCTCGGACAGCTGCGACTTGATCTTGTCCTTGAGGACCTCGGTGGACTCCTCGCGGGTCTGCTTGTCCGCGATTGACATCACCTGGGACAGCTCGTCGGTCGCGACCTCGGCCACGGCCCCGTACACATCATCGGCATAGTCGGCGAAGATCGGGAATTGCGCCGTCTCCTTCGCCGGGAGCTTCGCGACCAGCTCGGCCTGGGCGTCGCAGAGGGCCTTCAGGAACGGCTTGGCCGCCTCCAGACCGGCGCCTACGACCTCCTCGGTCGGGGCGGTTCGGCCCTCGCCGACCAGGCTCCAGGTCTCCTCGGTGGACTCGGCCTCGACCATCATGATCGCGACGTCGCCGTCGGCGAGGACGCGGCCCGCGACCACCATGTCGAAGGTGGCGTCCGCGAGCTGGTCGACGTCGGGGAAGCCGACCCACGCCTCACCGATCAGAGCGACGCGGACGCCGCCGATCGGGCCGGAGAACGGCAGCCCGGCAAGCTGGGTGGACAGTGACGCAGCGTTGATAGCGACCACGTCGTAGGTCTTGTTCGGGTTCAGTGCCATCACGGTGACGACGACCTGGACCTCGTTGCGCAGCCCCTTGACGAAGCAGGGACGCAGCGGGCGGTCGATCAGCCGGCAGGTGAGAATGGCGCCCTCGCTCGGGCGTCCCTCGCGGCGGAAGAACGAGCCGGGGATCCGCCCGGCGGCGTACATCCGCTCCTCGACGTCGACGGTGAGGGGAAAGAAGTCGAGGGCGTCACGAGGCTTGCTCTGAGCCGTGGTGGCCGAGAGCAGCATGGTGTCCTCGTCGAGGTAGACAGTCGCCGACCCGGCGGCCTGTCGGGCGAGCAGACCGGACTCGAAGCGCACGACATGCTTGCCATGCGCTCCGTTGTCGATGGTCGCCTCGGTGAACTGAAGGTCGGGTCCCTCCACAGGGATGCTCCTATCTCTGGCGCGGCCTCTTCCGTCGTGGCTCTCGTGCGCCGGTACGGACCGCATCCGCACACCGTGGGCTGACAGCTGTCATCGCCAGGTAGAGCCCGGCGGCGAGGAGCCGGTCTTCGATCGAGGTCCGCGGGGCTGCTTCGAAAAGGAGTACCGAAGACCACTACCGGAGACCGAGCGTGCGTCAGGTAACGCGTGTGGGATGCGATCACCAATGGGTTGATTGCTGATGAAGTTGTGGGTAATGCAGCCAGAGCGGTCCCTCCCGGCCGCTGAGGGCTACGGAGAACCGCTCCGGTGAGGTCAGCGGCGCAGGCCGAGACGCTCGATCAGTGTCCGGTACCGCTGGATGTCGGTCTTGGCCACGTAGTTCAGGAGCCGGCGACGCTGGCCGACGAGCAACATCAGGCCGCGACGGCTGTGGTGATCGTGCTTGTGCGCCTTGAGGTGCTCGGTCAGGTGCGAGATCCTCTTGGTGAGGACGGCGACCTGAACCTCCGGAGATCCGGTGTCACCTTCGCTGGTCGCGTACTCGTTGATGATCTTCTTCTTCTCCGCAGCGTCGATCGACACTCAGTTCTCCCCTCGGTTTCCCGTTGCGCGGCGCCCCCGATTCCTCAGACGAGGTTGCACACGGTGTGCGAGGGAGCTCTTGGGTGTCCGCGGCCGTTCGAACGGCGTCTGTCAGGTTACCAGCGATGGCGAAAGAAGGACCAATCGTGGGGCAGGCGCCGGAAGGACGGTCAAGATCCGGGCGTCGCGCAGCTGGACGCAACTGACACGAGTCTCCGACCGCGATCGAGACCAACCCGAGCGACTCAGGACGTCGGCGTCGGGTGCTGGGACGCGGCCGCGTGACTGCTCAGGTCGGTCAGCGTCAATGGATGCGTCGGCGGCCGCTCCAGCACCAGCCGTCGGTTGATCGTCAGGTCGGCGTCGACGTGCACCAGCTCGCCGGGGGCGATCGGCTGCCAGCCGGACTCGCCGTCCATCGGCTCGCTGGCGATTAGCACCGACGGTCGATCGGCCAGATGACGCGACCGGGTCCGGATCCGGTCGCTGGACATCTCGGCCGAGGCCGCGTGCGAGCCGCGCCGGTCGAGCAGGTAGAGGTTGTGGGTCTCCGGATAACGCACGGCCCACAAGTCGGTCGCGGTCGCGAGGACAACGTTGGCGGCGTAGACGCCGACGTTGTCGCTGACCCAGGTCAACGCGGTCAGCAGACCATCTTCGACGTTGCCGCCGTTGGCCCGAATCTCGCCGGTGACCAGGGAGAACACCCGTTCGCTGTCGGTCTGGCCGAGCACCAGATCCTCGGTGTGGAGTTCGGCGATCCGTGCGTCCATCAGGTCCAGGTCGCCGATCACACCGTTGTGCGCGAAGATCCGACCGTCCTGGCAGAACGGGTGGGTGTTGACCGAGACCAGGTCGCCGGTCGAGGCATAGCGCACGTGGGCGACGAACACCGTGCCGGACAGGTCGTGCGCGTCCGTGGCGAAGTCCTTGTCTTCCCAAGCGGCAATGGGCTGCTTGTCCACCATCGGCATGCCGTCCGGACCGAAGACGCCGATCCCTGTCCCTTCCGGGTTGCGTCGACTCTGCTCGGCCAGACTGTCGGGGGCGTTGACCAGCCAGAACGTGGCGGCAGCCGGGACACGGCCGGCGTGGAGTCCGAAGAGTCGACACATGCCGGCCACGCTATCCGGCTGCTCGCCCACCCCTATGGTGGGTCAAATGATCACCATCGCGGGTCTGACCCCCTCGGTGGACCTCACCTTCTTGGTGGACCACCTCACCCTCGGTCAGATCCATCGACCGACCGACGTCGTACGGCGAGCTGGGGGCAAGCCGCTCAATCTGGCCCGAGCCGCCGCCGCCCTCGGTGCCGACGTGAGCGTCGTGGCGGTGCTGGGCGGCTCGACCGGCGACTGGTTGGCCGAGCAACTGGCGCAGTCCTCCATCGCCGTGCAGCGCGTCTCGACCCCGGAACTGACCCGGACCTGCATCTCCATCAGCAGTGCGGACTCTGAGGAGCTGACGGAGTTGTACGAGTACGCGGAGCCGATTCCCGCACCGGTGTGGGCGCAGACCCGCGACATTCTGGTCGACGAACTCGGCTCCCGGCCCGGCTGGTTGGCGATCGCCGGTGGCGCGCCGCGTGGTCTGCCACCCACTGGTCTGGCGGAACTGGCCGAAGTGGCCCACCACGTCGGACGCCGGGTAGCCGCCGACACGCACGGCGCCTCGCTGGTGCCGCTGCTGCACAGTCACCCGGAGCTGGTCAAGATCAACCGGACCGAGGCCGCCGGGGCGCTCGAGTGCGATTCTTCGACGCCGCTGTCCGATCTGGCCGCGCGGCTGCAGGAGCGCACCGGCGGCGCGGTCGTGCTCACCGACGGGACGGCGGGTTCACTCGGTCTGGACACGGCGGGTCGGACCTACGCAGTCGGCTCCCCGGCAGCTCGGGGCCGGTTCGCGGTCGGTAGCGGCGATTCCTATCTGGGCGGTCTGCTGACCGCGCTCGACCGTGGCGAGGACCTGGCGGAGGCGATGCGCTGGGCCACGGCGGCCGGGGTGGCGAATGCCCAGATCCCGGGGCCGGGCAGCTTCGACGTCGATCTCGTTCACAAGCTGGTCGAGCGGACCGAGATCACGCCCGGCTGAGCCGACGGCTGCGGCCTCGGCTCAGTCCGCGGCGCGCAGGATGTGCCTGACCTGGTCGACATCGAGATGCATCTGCTCGATCAACGCCTCCATACCGCGGTACTTCACTTGGCCACGGAGTCGGGCGTAGAAGTCGATGGCGATCTCGACGTCGTAAAGTTCGAGGTCGTCCCGGTCGAGAACGTAGGCCTCCACCCGCCGCTCGACCCCGTCAAAAGTGGGGTTCGTGCCGACCGAGATCGCCGCCGGCCAGCGGGGGGCGTCCGCGCGGTCCAGTCGGGTCAGCCAACCGGCATACACCCCGTCTGCGGGAACCAACAGGCCGGGCGCAGGTTTGATGTTGGCGGTGGGAAAGCCCATCTGATGCCCCCGCCGATCACCTCGGACCACCACCCCGCTCATTCGGAAAACCTGGTCACTGATTTCCCGCACCCGACCGAAGTCGCCTTCGGAGATCGCGTGTCGGATCAGCGTGGACGAACTGGGTTGCGCTCCGTCGGAGAACAGCGGCACCGTGTCCACGGCGAACTCTCCGGCTCCCAGCTCGGCGAGCAGGTCGGGATCGCCACCGGCGCGGAAGCCGAACCGGAAGTTCTCTCCGACCACGATCCGAGCCGGCTCCAGCGGTCGGATCACCCGGTCCACGAACTCTTCTGGAGACCAGCCCGCGACTTCGGCGGTGAAGTCGACGACCACCACTTCGTCCACCCCCGCCGCAGTCAGCAACTCTCGCCGCCGCTCCAGCGAGCACAGCAGATCCGGCGCCTGGTCGGGCCGGATCACCGACATCGGGTGCGGCCAGAAGGTCACCGCCACCAGGCGCGGGTCCGGCTCCGACTGTTTGGCCAGCTGCAGCAGACTCCAGTGACCGCGGTGCACCCCATCGAAGTTTCCGATGACGACGACCGTACGGGGGCTCATCCGCCTCCTTCATGGTTCGTGGCGAGGATCCGGGACGACAAACAGCGTCAGTTAACCACGCCGCCGGGTGAGAGCCGCGACATCAGCCGACGAAGACGGCCTCGGGAACCGCATCGCGGCCCAAACGTCGATAGAGGGCCAGAAAATCGCCGCCCGGATCGAAGAGGGCCGTCGGCTCTCCGGGCAAAGTCACCTCCGGCAGTCGACGTCCGTGCCGGATGGCAGTGGCCCGCTCGGCGTCGACGGTCAGAACCGGGAAGCAGCGGCGAGCCACCTTCGACAGATCAAGCACCGACAAGGCGTCGGCGTCCAGGAACTGCGCCTCGTCCAGCGTGAACGGGCCGACTCGGGTCCGCCGCAAGACGGTGAGATGGCCGCCGGTGCCTAGGGCCGCGCCGAGATCGCGGGCCAGCGCGCGCACGTAGGTGCCGGAGCTGCACTCCACGACCACGTCCAGGTCGATGACGTCCAGGCCGTCGGCGGCGGACGCGCGGCGGGCCAGGACATCCAGTCGGCTGACCGTGACCGGCCGCGCCGCCAGGGCGACGTCTTCTCCGGACCGGACGCGGGCGTACGACCGCACCCCGCTCACCTTGATCGCCGACACCGCCGCCGGCACCTGAGCGATGGCACCGCGCAGCGATGCCACGGCCCGCTCGATCAGGTCGTCGGTGAGGACCGGCACTTCTCGGCGGTCGATGATCTCGCCCTCGGCGTCGTCGGTCACGGTAGATATCCCGAGCCGAATCGTCGCGTCGTACGCCTTGTCGGTCAGCGCGAGCTGTCCGAGCAGCCGGGTTGCTCGTCCGACACCCAGCACCAGCACCCCGGTGGCCATCGGATCGAGGGTGCCGGCGTGCCCGATCTTGCGGGTGCCGAGCAGCCGGCGAGCCCGACCGACAACCTGGTGGGAGGTCCAACCGGCTGGCTTGTCGACCACCACGACCCCCGAGTTGTCAGCGGCGGTGGTCGTGGGGGCGACCTCAGATGCTGACAACTCGGCGGGATCGTCGGGGGCGGTCACTCAGACGTGTCCCTCGGCGGTGTCGGACTCGTCGTCTTCGGGCCGCTTGTATGGGTCGGCTTCGCCCGCGTACTCGGCTCCCACTGCCTGCTCGGCGAGACGGGCGTCGCCGTCCTTGGCCGCGGCCAGCAGATCCTCGATCTGGCGCGCGTTCTCCGGCACAGCGTCGGGGACGAATACCAGGGTCGGTGCGAACCGCAGCCCGAGCTGCTTGCCCACCTGGGATCGGATCAGACCGGTCGCCGACTGCAAAGCGATCGCGGTGCCGGCCTGCTCCTCGGGCGTGCCGAACGCGGTGTAGAAGATCGACGCGTCCCGGCTGTCCCCGGTGAGGCGAACATCGGTGATGGTCACGAAGCCGAGCCGAGGATCCTTGATTCGCCGCTTCAACATCTCTGCGGTGATGATCTTGATCTCCTCGGCCAGCTTCAGCACCCGTGGCGAGCTCATGTGTTCCTTCTTTCTCAGCTCCTCGCTTTTTCTCGCATCTCGTACGTCTCAACGATGTCGCCGACCCGGATGTCGGAGTAGTTGTGCAGCGTCAAGCCGCATTCGAACCCCTCCCGCACCTCGGTGGCATCGTCCTTCTCCCGCCGCAACGACGCGATGCTGGTCTCGGAGACCACCACGCCTTCGCGGAGCAAACGCGCCTTCGCGTTGCGCCGCATGATGCCGCTGAGCACCATGCAGCCGGCGATGATGCCGGCCCGCGAAGAGCGGAAGATCTCCCGGATCTCCGCCTGGCCGAGCTGAGCCTCCTCGTAGATCGGCTTCAACATGCCCTTCAGAGCCGCCTCGATCTCGTCGATGGCGGAGTAGATCACCGAGTAGTAGCGGATGTCGACGTTCTCTCGATCCGCCATCTCGGTGGCCTTGCCCTGCGGACGGACGTTGAAGCCGACGATGACCGCGTCTGAGGCCGCCGCCAGGCTGACGTTGGTCTCGGTGATCGCCCCGACACCCCGGTCGATGACCCGCAGACCGACCTCGTCGCCGACGTCGATCTTAGACAGCGCGTCCTCCAGCGCCTCGACTGAACCGGCGCCGTCACCCTTCAGGATCAGACGCAGCTCCTGGGTCTCACCCTTCTCCAGCTGCTCGAACAACTGGTCAAGTGTCTTGCGTCGGGTGCCGGCCGCCTGAGCCGCCATCCGCAACCGGGCCGCACGCCGCTCGGCGATCTGGCGGGCCATCCGGTCGTCGTCGACGACCAGGAAGGAGTCGCCCGCACCGGGTACGGCGGTCAGACCGAGGACCTGCACCGGCATGGCTGGTGGAGCCTCGGCGACATTGTCGCCCAGGTCGTCCAGCAAGGCCCGAACCCGGCCGTGCGCCGGTCCGGCGACGATCGAGTCGCCCACCCGCAGCGTGCCGCGCTGGACCAGCACCGTGGTCACCGGACCACGACCCTTGTCCAGGTGCGCTTCGATGGCCACACCCTGGGCGTCCATCTCGGGGTTGGCCCGCAGGTCCAGGGCGGCGTCAGCGGTCAGCACGACCGCCTCCAGGAGCGACTCCAGCCCCTGGCCGGTGGTCGCGGAGACGTCGACGAACATCGTCTCGCCGCCATACTCCTCGGGCACCAGCCCGTACTCGGTCAGCTGGCCGCGGACCTTGGTGGGGTCGGCATCCGGCTTGTCCACCTTGTTCACCGCGACCACGACCGGTACGTCCGCGGCCAGGGCGTGGTTGAGCGCCTCGATGGTCTGCGGCATCACCCCGTCGTCGGCCGCCACCACCAGAACGGCGATGTCAGTCGACTTCGCACCGCGGGCTCGCATGGCCGTGAAGGCCTCGTGACCCGGGGTGTCGATGAAGGTGATCTTCCGCTCGGTGTCGTCGACCTCGGTCGCGACCTGATAGGCGCCGATGTGCTGGGTGATCCCCCCGGCCTCCCTGGACACCACGTTGGTCTTGCGGATGGTGTCCAACAGTCGGGTCTTGCCGTGGTCGACGTGGCCCATGACGGTGACGACCGGCGGACGAGCCGCGAGATCCTCCTCACCGCCGGTGTTCTCACCGAACTCGATGTCGAAGCTCTCCAGCAGCTCGCGGTCCTCGTCCTCGGGCGAGACGACCTCGATCGCGTAGTTGAGCTCCGAGCCAAGCACCTGGAGGGTGTCGTCGCTCACGGACTGGGTCGCGGTGACCATCTCGCCGAGATGAAACAGCACCTGCACCAGTTGGGCCGGGTCCACACCGATCTTCTCGGCCAGGTCGGTCAGCGAGGCACCTCGGGCCAACCGGACCTTCTGCCCATCGCCCTGGCGGACTCGGACGCCGCCGATCTCCGGCGCCTGCATCTGGTCGAACTCTTGACGACGCTGCTTCTTGGATTTGCGACCCCGGCGAGCCGGACCTCCAGCACGACCGAACGCACCTTGGGTACCACCGCGGCCACCGCGACCGCCGCGGCCGCTGGGCGGGCCGCCTCCGGGACGACCGGGGGGACCACCGCGGCCACGACCGCCGGGTGCTCCGGGACGACCGCCACCGCGGGCGGGGGCTCCGCCGAGCTGACCCGAACTCTGCTTGGGCATCATCGCCGGGTTCGGCCGTGGCATACCGGGCACGCCGCCCACACCGGGACGAGGGCCGCCAGGACCGCCCGTACGACCGGCCGGCGGACGCGGTCCACCGGGTCGGCTGGGATCGCTGGGCCGGGTCGGACGCGACTGACCCATCCCCTGGGACGGCGCGAACGGGTTGTTGCCCGGGCGCGGGGTGCTCGAGCGACGCGGACCAGGAGTCGCGCCGGGCAGTCCGCCGGTGCCGCCGGGCCGCGGCCGTGGGCCGGGCTGAGGAGGCTGACCAGCACCCGGTCCGGTGGGCCGGGCAGCAGGACCGTCGGCACGGCCGGGCTGGTCGGTACGCGCGGCCTGTTCGTGTCGCCGCTGGTCGGGACGCGGCCCTGGGGAGGCGGGTTGGCCCGGGGCGCGTGGCACGGCGCCCGGTCGTGGGACTGCGGGCGGTGGTTGCGGCGTCACCGGCTCGGGTGCCGGCGACGGCGACGGCTGGCCGGGCGTCCCGGGCGCCGAGGATGGCGGGGCGGTTGGTTGGCCGCTGCTGGCCGGGCGAGCGCCCGGCGTGGGAGTCCGCGGACCCGGAACACCCGGCGTAGGCGCGGCCGGGGTAGGTGCGGCCGGCGTCGTTGAGGAGTCGTCGGACGCGGCACCAGAGGGTCCTGCGGACCTCGACGGAGCGGGACCGGGCCGGGCGGTGCCGGGCCGTTGGGTGCCAGGCCGTGCGGCTGGTGCCGACGTGGCCGGACCCGACGGGGAACGGGTCTGGCCCCCTGGAGCCGGTCGGCGGGACGTAGCCGGACTGCTTCCGGCAGGCGCCGACTGCGCGCCGTCTCCGGTGTCCAACTTCTCCTTGAGGCGCCGTTCGACCGGCGCTTCGACGGTGGAGGAAGCCGAACGGACGAACTCCCCCATGTCCTTCAGCATGCTGAGGACAACCTTGCTTTCGACTCCGAGCTCCTTCGCGAGCTCGTAGACTCGGGTCTTTGCCACTGCTCTCCTTGTTGGCGGCCCGGGTCTTAGTGAACGCCGGACCAGTTAGTTGTTGTGCATGCTCATTGAGCGATTCTCATCGAGGGGTCATGAGCGTGAGCCCACCTTCTGGTTCGGCACCAGTCATGGAGACTGGCGCGTGCACGGCGTTCCCGCCCCGGAGAGGGGCAGGTGCAGTGGACAATCCTATGTCACCGACACCGGATTACGCGAAGTCACTTTTCCACCATCTGCGGCAGGTACGCCCCGACCACGGCGGCCACGGCCGTCGGATCGACCGTAGACACCCGGAGCGCCCGCCCCACAGCTCGCCGTTTGATCGCGGTCTGGAGGCACTCGGCCCGGCGGTGCAGATAGGCACCCCGCCCCGGAGCGGTCTGGCTCGCGTCAACCACGACGCCGTCCTGCCAAGCGATACGCAATAGCCCGGCCTTGGCCGCCCGTGTCCGGCACCCGATGCACGTTCGTACGGGTTGGTGCACGTCGGCCAGCGTATCGGCGGCGATCAACGTTTGCGCGCAATCGCCCCCATCCAACAGCTGAGCCGACCCGAACGACCCACGTTTGCGCGCAATCGCCCCCATCCAACAGCTGAGCCGACCCGAGTGACCACCGTTTGCGCGCAATCGCCCCCATCCAACAGCTGAGCCGACCCGAACGACCCACGT
>JAKDLH010000212.1 GCA_030452945.1 Microlunatus sp.
GACTCGACGGATCGAGCCTGACCGTACGGAATCGCTACCACACGCGCACCACCCTTCACCTGCGGTTCATGGCCCGCCGCGAGGTCGAGGGCCGGGTGATCGAAGACGTCGCGATCGACGTACCGACCGTGCCGCCCGGTGAAGCGGTCAGCGTCGCTCTCGATCCTGCGCTGCTCGCCGGCGATCCCGACGCTGAGACCAACGTGCTGGTGACCGCCGAGCTGGCCCGCGATGAGCCGTGGGCGAAGGCCGGTCACGTGGTCGCGACCGCTCAGTTCGAGCGCTCCCCTCTCCGATCGGCCACGGGCACGCGGTCGGCGACCGAGCACGCCTCACAGACGTGTTCGCCGGAACCGACGGATGATGCCTGGCAACTCGGTCCCGCGGTCTTCGACTCGCTCTCGGGTCGTCTCCGGGAGCTGTTCGGTCTGGCCGTGGACGGCCCCCGACTGGAGCTGTGGCGGGGGCCGACGGACAACGACCGCTCCGAGACGCGGGGATCCTACGAGCTGGGGGATCCGGATGCCACCGGCGGTGAGGGGGTCCCAGGACCGTCGTCGGCGCAGCGGTGGCGGACTCGTGGCCTGGACCGGTTGACCCACCGGACCTTGAGAGTGACTCCCGGACCCGAAGGCCTGGTGGTCGCGGTCCGCAGCTCCGCGGCCGGTACGGCGTTGTTCGTGGACACCACCTACACCTGGTGTTTGGCCGGGGCGGGGGATCTCGCGCTCCGGGTCGAGATCAACCCCTCATCGGCGTGGGACTGCACCTGGCCACGGGTGGGTCTCCGGCTGGATCTCCCGACCGAGATCGACCGCGCCGACTGGTTCGGGACCGGGCCGGCGGAGTCTTACCCCGACACCGCACGCGCCGCTCGGGTCGGCCGGTTCTCCGCGACCGTTGACGAACTCAATGTGGTCTACTCCCGTCCGCAGGAGACCGGCCACCGCGCGGCCGTGCGCGAACTGCTTCTGGCCGACCCCTCGGGTCCGCGACTGGCGGTCCGCACCCTGGCCGGGCCGAGCAACCGGCGGCCTGGTTTCACCCTGACGCGCCACACGCCGCAGGAACTCGATCGAGCCCGACACCCGTACGAGTTGCCGGACCCGCGCCACACCTACCTGTTCCTCGACGCCGCCGTCCACGGCGTGGGCTCCCGCGCCTGCGGGATCGACGTCCTCCCCCAGCACGCGCTGTGGCCCGGAGCCCAGCGGTTCGACGTGGTGTTCGAGCGTCCGAGCAACTGACCGCGACTATCTGACGACCTCGCGCCGGGTCCGACACGCCGCCCAGTTCGCAACTTTTGACCACGCGGTCGAAACTTCCGGTGCCCAGACCCCGTGGACGACAACTTCTGACCACGCGGTCGAAACTCGCGGTGCCCAGACCCGAGGGACCACAACTTTTGACCACGCGGTCGAAACTCGCGGTATCCAGACCTCGAACGGCGACAAGTTCTGACCGCATGGTCAAAATTCGCGGGACCCCGAAAGCGTCGCCCTGATCCGTGGCCCGAGCCTTGGGTGGAGGGTCGAAGGGCCGTGGACGGGCCTGACTGGCCCGGAGCCCGGACCGGAGCGCACGGACCCACCAGCGACGGGTCCGGGGTGCGTCGAAGGGACGTGGATAGGCCTCGCGGGAGCGCCGGAGCCTGCGAAGGCGCGGATGGTTGTCCCGAGACCACCCCGGGATCCCCCGTCGCGCCTCAAGCCCGCGTACGGGCGTCAACTCGCGATTCGCGACTAACCGGTCTCGAAGTATGACTCGTCCAAGAACGCTTTGACCGCCGACTCCGGCACCCGGAAGCTGCGGCCAAACCTGACCGCCTCGAGTTCGCCAGCGTGGATCAGTCGGTAGACCGACATCTTCGACACCCGCATCACACCGGCCACCTCGGCCACGGTGTAGAACCGGACGCCGGTGAGCCGGCCCTGCAACGAGGGAACCTCCTCGGGATTGCCCTGGTCAGCCATGCCGGCCCCTATCTGCTACTGGTCGGCGCCGACATCGGTCGAGCGCGTGATGGAGTGAGAGTAGTTGCAGTTGGTGCCCGTGGTATAGATCTCACACAAAATTCATGGGTAATAGATACGGCGCGCCCGTTGACGAACTGCCGAACGCATCAGACACTACGCCTCCGGCGCCAACTGTGGGTGCTCGCGATCAGTGACCGGGATCGAGACCCAACTCCGGGAACACCGCTTTTCGGGTGGCGATGACCGCCTGGTCCAGGCGGCTCGACGGGCTGTAGCCCGACTCGAACGGCTCGTACGCCACCTCGACACCGTCGGTCATGGCCGTGGGTGCCGTCGACCCCAGCTCCGCCCGCCAATCCCGTGGCGTCGCGGTTTCCAGCGGAACCGGCTCGCCGCTGACGATCCCGAGCAGGTGGGTCCACGCCCGCGGCACCACGGTCGTGATGGCGTAGCCGCCACCACCAGTCGAAACCCAGCGGCCCTCGCACACCTCGTCAGCCAGTTCGGCCAACGCGAGATAGGAGGCTCGCTGGCCGTCCACGCTGAGCTCCAGATCGGCCAGCGGGTCGTTTCGGTGGGAGTCGCAGCCGTGCTGAGTAATCAGCACCTGAGGCTCGAACGCCCGCACCGCGGCCGGCACGATCGCGTGGAAGGCGCGTAGCCAGCCCGCGTCCCCGGTACCGGAAGGCAGCGCCAGGTTGACGGCCGTTCCTTGGGCCCCGGGTCCGCCCGTCTCGTGCGGGAAGCCGGTCCCAGGGAACAGCACCGCCGGTGTCTCGTGCAGGCTGACGGTCAGCACCCGCGGATCGCGGTAGAAGATCGACTGCACACCATCCCCGTGGTGCACGTCGACATCCACGTACGCGACTCGTTCACACCCGTGGTCGAGCAGCCAGGTGATGGCGATCGCGAGGTCGTTGTAGACGCAGAATCCACTGGTGGCCGCAGGCATCGCGTGATGCAGTCCGCCGCTGATGTTGCAGGCTCGCTTGACCTCCCCCTGCCAGACCGAGCGGGCCGCCTCGACTGTGGCCATGGCCACCGAGGCCGACACCGGGTGCATCCGGGGGAACAGCGGGTTGTCCGCGGTGCCGAGACCGTACGCCGCGTTGGGCTGCTCGGCCCGGACGGCAGCGATGTAGTCGGGGTCGTGCACGGAGCGGATGAGGCCGTCGTCGATGACCGGCGGCGGTACGACCTCGAGTCGGTCGAGCACCCCGAGCCGACCGGCCAGCCCGAGGGTGTGCCGGACGCGACCGGGAGCCATCGGGTGGTTGTACCCGAAGTCGTATCTGGACAGTTCCTCGGAGTAGACCAGCCGGCCTTTCATCGCTTGACGCCGTCCCTCGGGGGGGCGGCGGCCGGCGGCCGGGCTGCCGCGGCGAGATCGCGGCTGCGATCCCGCGCTGCCTCCATCGCCCCGAGGAAGGCGGCCCGGACCTTGTGCTCCTCCAACACCTTGACCGCCGCAGCGGTGGTCCCGCCGGGGGAGGTGACCCGCTCGCGCAGCACGGTCGGGTGCTCGCCGGTCTCTCGCAGCATCAAGGCCGAGCCCAACATGGTCTGCACGACCAGCTCGGTCGAGACGTCCCTCGGCAGCCCGAGATGCACACCGGCCTCGATCATCGCCTCGACCACGAAGAACAGGTAGGCCGGGCCGGTGCCGGAGATCGCGGTGACGGCGTCTTGGTATCGCTCGGGCACGGTCACCACCCGCCCCGTGGCGGAGAGGATCTGGGCCACGTGGTCGAGGTGAGCCTGGGTGGTGTGCGTGCCGGAGGAGATCGCGGCCATGCCCTCGTCCACCAGCGCCGGGGTGTTCGGCATCACCCGGACCACCGGGATGCCGTCACCGAGTCGTCCCTCGATCGAGACCGTGTCGACGCCGGCGGCCAGCGACACCACCAGCGTGCCCGGCCGGAGATCACCAGCGATCTCGGTCAGCAGCTCAGGCATGTCCTGCGGCTTGACCACCACGATCACCGTGTCGGCCCGGGCCGCGGCCTCGTGGTTTTCGAGCATCGCGATGCCGTAGCGCTCGGTCAGCTCGGTCTGCCGCTCCGGCCGCCGGTCGGTCGCCACGATCCGGCTCGCATCCCAGCCGGCTCGGATCAGCCCGGACAGGACCGTCTCACCCATCACTCCCGCACCCAGGATGGCCAGCACCGGGGCGGGGACGGGCTCATCTCTCGTCGCCTCGTGATCTCGCTCGGTCTGCCGGTCGCCCATCACCTCAGCCTTGCCGGTCCGCAACCAGCTGGGAGGCCACCAGCTCGGCGATCTGCACCGCGTTCAGGGCCGCCCCCTTGCGCAGGTTGTCACTGGCGACGAAGAACACCAGACCACGACCGTCCGGGACGGACTGATCGGTCCGGATCCGGCCAACGTAACTGGGATCGCGACCGGCTGCGTCCAGCGGGGTCGGGATCTCGGCCAGTGCCACCCCCGGGGCCTCGGCCAGCAATGCGGTGGCTCGCTCCGGGCTGATCGGGGCCGCGAACTCGGCGTGGATCGCCAGCGAGTGACCGGTGAACACCGGTACCCGTACGCAGGTGCCAGAAACCAGCAGATCCGGGATGTGCAGGATCTTCCGCGACTCGTGCCGAAGCTTCTGCTCCTCGTCGGTCTCACCACTGCCGTCGGCGGCCAGTGAGCCAGCCAGCGGCAGCACGTTGTAGGCGATCGTCCGCGCGTAGGTGACCGGGGCCGGGAAATCGACCGCCCGGCCATCGAACGACAACCCAGATGCCGTGTCGACGACCGCCTTCACCTGATCGTCGAGTTCGGCCACCCCGGCCCCGCCGGAGCCGGACACGGCCTGGTACGTGGCGACCCGGAGCCGGCGGAGTCCGGCGTCGTGGTGCAGGGGCGCGAGCACCGGCATCGCGGCCATGGTGGTGCAGTTGGGGTTGGCGATGATGCCCTTTGGCGGACGCAGCGCGTCCTCGGGGTTCACCTCGCTGACCACCAAGGGAACTCCAGAATCCATCCGCCAGGCCGAGGAGTTGTCGATCACCACCGCACCGGCTGCCGCCACCCGGGGCGCCGCCGCGAGCGACGCGGTCTTGCCGTTGGAGAACAGGGCGACGTCGAGACCGGAGAAGTCGGCGGTGTCGGTGTCCTCCACCACGATCTCGGCGCCCTCGAAGGTCAGCGTGGTGCCGGCCGAGCGGGCTGAGGCGAAGAATCTGAGGTCGGTGATGGGCAACGAGCGCTCCGCCAGCAGCGTGCGCAACACGCCACCGACCTGACCGGTCGCTCCGAAAACTCCTACGCGCATGAGGTCAGACTACGGCCCCCCTGCCGAGCGGCGACTCGACTTCCGCGTGGTGGGCTGCGAGCGCGGTGTCAAACGATCACCTCCCCGCACCTGCCCGGGTTCCGCAGATGTTCGCGGCCCGGGCAGTTCGGCGAGGATGGTCTGGTGAACGAGAACCCGTTGGTGCTCGGCCGTCCGCGCTTCGGGCTAGAAGTCCTGATCGTGCTGGCCATCTCACTCGGCCAGTCTGGGGTCTACTCGGTGCTGCGGATCATCGAGCGGATGACCCGCGGCATCGCCCTGAACCAGCAGACCTCCACCCTCAATCCCTCGGTCACGCCCGACCGGCCGTGGCTCGACCTCACCTACCAGGTCGTGGGGATCGCCTTCGCCGTCGTACCAGCACTGCTCGTCCTCTATCTGCTGAACCTGACCGATCCGCCGGCCACTCGCCGGATCGGTTTCGATGCGTCCAAGCCGGGATTCGACGCCTGGTTCGGCCTGGTCATCGCCGCCGGCATCGGCATCCCCGGGGTGGGGCTCTACCTGGTCGCCAAGGCCATCGGGGTGAACACCCAGGTGCAGGCGTCCGGGCTGAGCGAGCACTGGTGGACGATCCCGGTGCTGATCCTGGCCGCCGCGCAGAACGCGGTGCTGGAGGAGGTCGTGATGATCGGCTACCTGTTCACCCGGCTCGCGCAGCTGGGCTGGCGGGTGCCGGCGATCCTGATCACCAGCGCGGCGGTCCGAGGCTCCTACCATCTCTACCAAGGCTGGGGCGGTTTCGTCGGGAACGTGATCATGGGTGTGATCTTCGGGCTGATCTACCTGCGTTGGCGGCGAGTGCTGCCGCTGGTGATCGCCCACACCCTGCTCGACATCGCCGCGTTCGTGGGCTATTCGCTGCTCGCTCCGCACCTGAGCTGGTTGTAAGACCCTGAGCTGGTTGTAAGACCCTGAGCTGGTTGTAAG
>JAKDLH010000213.1 GCA_030452945.1 Microlunatus sp.
TCGCCGTACAGCCGGGCCAACGGGTTCACCTCATCGCTGAGCAGGGTGACTCGGCAACCGAGCCTCACCGCCGATGACGCCAGTTCCGAACCGACCAGTCCGGCCCCGATGATGGCCACCGACGCCCCCGGACGCAGCACTCGGCGGAGCCGGTCGGCGTCGTCGAGGGTGCGCAACGTGAGGACGTTGGCTCCCTCGATCCCCGGCAGCCGGCGAGCGAGCGAACCGGTCGCCAGGACGACGGCGTCGCCGCTCAGCACCGAGCCGTCAGCCAGGGTGACCTCGCGTTGCGAGGCGAGAAAGGAGGTCGCCGCAGTCCCGAGGCGCCACTCGACGTTGAGATCCTCGGTGGAGCCCTCCAGCCCGATGTCGCCGGCTCCAACCGAGCCCACCAAATAGTCCTTGGACAGCGGCGGTCGATCGTACGGCCGGTGGCGCTCGGCGCCCACCAGGGTGACGGAACCGGTGAATCCTGATTGACGTGCTGCTCGGGCTGTACCGAGGCCAGCCAGCCCAGCGCCCACGACGAGGAGGGATGAGGTCACGCACTACCGCCTGAGAGGACGACTGTGAACGCCTCGAATCTACCTCGCTCGATCGCACCGTAGACTCCGCACCGGTCAGCAGCCGTTCGGGGCCATCCATCGAACCCGAGCCTTTCGTCTGCGATCGAGATAGGACGACAGTCGTGAGGTCCGGCGCGAACGCCACCAGGGAGACCACCGGGCTGTCCTACGGCTTGGGGGCCTACCTCATCTGGGGACTGGTCCCGCTCTACTGGCCCCTGCTCGCCGCCGCCTCGGCCACCGAGATCCTGGCCCACCGGATCGTCTGGTCACTCCTGTGCGCGGGGATTCTGCTGCTGGTCCTGCGTCGTCGACGCTGGTGGCGCAGCATCTGCCGACCACGCACGCTCGGTCTGCTGGCCGCCGCTTCGGTGTTCATCGCCGTGAACTGGGGCCTCTACATCTGGGCGGTCAACCACGGTCATGTGGTGGAGGCCGCGTTGGGCTACTACATCAACCCGATCCTCTCGGTGCTGCTCGGAGTGGTCATCCTGCGCGAGCGACTGGCCGCCGCGCAGTGGGTGGCGGTGGGTCTGGCCGGGGCGGCGGTGGTCGTGCTGGCCGTGGACTACGGGCACCCACCGTGGGTTTCCTTGATCCTGGCGGTCAGCTTCGCCACGTACGGGCTGCTGAAGAACCGGATCAACTCCGGCGCGTTGGAGACCCTGACCGTGGAGTCGGCGATGCTGACGCCGTTGGCCCTCGGCTATCTGATCTGGCTCCAGGCCACCGGCGCCCTGGTCTTCGGCCACCACGGCATCAGCCAGGCGCTGCTGCTGGCCTCCTCGGGCCTGGTCACATTGATCCCGCTGCTGCTGTTCGCCGGTGCGGCGATCCGGCTCCCGCTGAGCACGATGGGCCTACTGCAATACCTCACCCCGACCGCCCAGTTCCTGCTCGGAGTGTTCTACTTCGGCGAGGCCATGTCGCCGGCCCGCTGGATCGGTTTCGGCCTGGTCTGGGTTGCGCTCATCGTGCTGACCCTCACCGGCCTGCGAGACGCGGTGCGGCGCCGTCGTGACGACAACATCCGCGCCGTCGAGCCCATCTGATCGGAATCGGGCCGCAGCCGAAAGAGCAGCCTCCGACCCGCGAGCCGGTCACCATGGTTCAGCCCTCGACGCGAGACAATGAACGCTCTTCCGCAAGAAGTGGGCCGGTCGGTAACACTCGGGTCCACGAGAAAGGACCCGCCATGTCCATGCTGTCCCCCAGCACCGTCTCCGAGCAGTACGCCCAGATCGCCAAGGGTGCCTGGGTCTGGGCTGTCGTTCGCGGCGCTGTGGCCATCGTCTTCGGCATCGTGGCCATGCTCGCACCGCTCACCACCGCCGTCGTGCTGGCCATCATCATCGGCATTTTCGCCATCGTGGACGGAATCGTCGACCTGGTCGACGCCATCCGCCACCGGGGTTCACCCGGGGTCGGTCTGCGTGTCGTCCTCGGCGTCATCAGCCTGCTGTTCGGCATCATCATCCTGGTCTGGCCGGGTAAGACGCTGGGTTTCATGGTGATCCTGATCGCCATCTGGGCGATCGCTATCGGCGTGCTGCAGATCGTCTCCAACCTCAGTATCCGCTCCGAGGCCGGCGGCGCCTGGATCTGGGGGGTCATCGCCGGCGCCCTGGGGGTCGTCTTCGGCATCCTGGTGCTGTTCAACCTGACCATCGGCCTGGCCGCGCTGATCTGGCTGCTCGGCATCTGGGCGATCGTCTTCGGCATCGCCCTGATCTTCCTCGGCGTCCAGGTGCGCAAGGCCAGCAAGACGGCTACTCGAGGCGGCAACGTCGACTAGTGCTTCCCTGGATAGGACCCCCTCCGAACGGCGTCGGCCCCACGGGCCGGCGCCGTTCGTGGCTTCGTACGCCAGTTCACAGAATTTGCGGTTTCGTCCACCGCTGAACCCGGCGGCAGGTAATCTCTCTCGTTCCGACCAGTACGACGCGAGCGAAACGAGCCAGCCAGTGAGCGGGAACAATCCCTTCGGCGATCAGCCGGGTCAGCCCCACGATCCCCAGCAACCGGGACAGCCCAACCAACCCTGGCAACCGGGGCAGCCGGGCCCGTCGTTCGGCGGCCCCTCCTACTCGGGCCCCTACAACCAGCCGACCCCGAGCGGCCCGTACCCGCCCCAGCAGGGTTCTGGCCCCTATGGACCGGGTCCGGGTGGTCCGGGGGCGCCGGGCGGTCCACCGGGTCCCTACGGTGGGTATCAGCCCGGCCAACCGCAACCGCCGAAGAAGTCGAACAAGACCCCGATCATCATCGGCGCGGCCGTGCTGGCGCTGGTCCTGATCGGCACCATCGTCGGTGTGGCGGTCACTCGCAGCAACAACGATCCGACCACCACCGACCCGCCCGGAGGCACCGCCACCAGCGCCCCGCCGGCCGAAGCCAAGTTGCCGTCCGACGCGGTTCGCGGCTTCCTGGAAGCGCTCGCCACCGGCGATGCGCAGACCGCTCTGACGTACGCGCAGACCGCGCCGGGCGACACGACCTTCCTCACCGACGAGGTGCTCGCCGAGTCCAACAAACTGGCCCCGATCACCGGCATCGATGTGCCGGAGGTCAACGACGAGTACGCCTACTCCGTCGACGCGGCGTACAAGATGGGCAGCCAGGTGGTCGACGCGAAGTTCCCGGTGGAGAAGGCGGGTCAGGTCTGGAAGCTGCGGGAGGTCGCCTTTGACCTCGACGTCAGCTCCCGTCGGTCCAAGACGCTGCCGCTGGTCATCAACGGTGTCACCGTGGAGGCCGACAGCCTCCGGCTCTTCCCCGGCTCGTACGAGTTCACCACCGGCAACAAGAACATCGACTACGGCAAGAGCAACGTGCTCACCGTGCAAAGCCCGGCCGACTACCCGCGCGGTATCTCCGACATCAAGCCGACCCTCACCTCGACCGGTGAAAAGGTGTTCACCAGCGCGGTCGAAGACAACATCAAGTCATGTGTGAAGTCGAAGAAGCTGAAAAACCCCGGCTGCCCGAACAACTTGTCGAAGGTGAGCGGGGGCAAGCCGGACGACGGCACCCTGAAGTGGACCTACAACAAGGACGCGCTGGACAACATGAAGGTGCGGCTGGACTATCAGAATCCGGCCAAGGCAGCGTCCTCGGTCTACCTCGGCTTCAAGGCGACCGCCAAGTGCGACGGCAGTCCTTGTCGGATCACCCAGTTCGGAGCGCCGAAGCCGGCAGCCAACCTCCTGCGGGAACCGATCAAGGTCGTCTGGGAGCGGTAGCTGAGGGACGCCGACAGTCCACCGAAGGGGCACGACCGATCGAAGCCGGGCGTGGGTAGCATCGCCTAGCGTGACGCAACCTACCCCAGTTTCGGCCACCCCGGCTCTCGACTTCTCCACCTTCGACTCAGACGTGCGAATCCAAGACGACCTGTATCGCCACGTCAACGGCGCCTGGATCGAACAGACGTCGATCCCGGACGACAAGCCGCTCACCGGCTCGTTCATGATCTTGCGCGATGCGGCCGAGGAGGCGGTTCGCGACATCATCACCGGGATGGATCGGGCCTGTGCCGAGAGCGGCAGTGACGAGGCGAAGATCGCCGATCTGTACGCCAGCTTCATGGCCGCCGACGAGATCGAAACCGCTGGGGCAGAGCCGCTGCATCCGTTCTTCGCCAGGATCGACAGCGTCAGCAACGTCGCCGAGCTGATCGAGGTGCAGGGGGCGTTCGCCCGGATGGGCGTGCGCGGGCTCGTCGGTGTGGACACCGAGTCCGATCCCGGGAATCCGAACCGGTACGTGATGTTCGTCGGCCAGAGCGGCCTCGGGCTGCCGGACGAGGCCTACTACCGCGAGCAGGAGTATGCCGAGATCGTCGAGCAGTACCAGGCTCACGTCGCCCGGATGCTGGAGCTGGCCGGAGTGCCTGATCCGGCGAACCAGGCTCAGCAGATCCGCCAGCTCGAAACCGAGATCGCTGCCTGCCACTGGGACAAGGTGAAGACCCGGGACATGCGGTTGATGTACAACCTGATGGCCCTGGGGGACTTCCAGGCGGCCAGTCCCGCGCTCCACTGGCGGGCCTTCATGGCCGGTGCCGACATCGATGAGACGCAGATGTCCGAGCTGGTGGTGGAGCAGCCCTCCTTCTTCACCGAGGTCGCCGATCTGCTCACCGACCAGCGGCTGGCGGTGTGGCAGGTCTGGCTCAAGTGGCGGGTGATCGGCTCCTTCGCTTCCTATCTGTCCAGCGCGTTCGTGAACGAGAACTTCGCCTTCTACGGCACCACTTTGCAGGGCACTCCCCGACTGAAGGAGCGCTGGAAGCGCGGCGTGGCTCTGGTCGAGGGTGCGCTGGGTGAGGCGGTCGGTCGGGTGTACGTCGATCGACACTTCTCCGCCGTGGCCAAGCAGCGGATGGACGAGCTGGTAGCGAATCTGATCGAGGCGTACCGGCGCTCCATCACCGATCTGTCCTGGATGACCGCCGAGACCAAGGAGCAGGCACTCGACAAGCTCGGCAAATTCCGGCCGCACATCGGCTACCCGACCAAGTGGCGGGACTACTCATCGTTGGAGATCAGCGCCGACGACGTGATCGGGAACGTGATGCGCGCATCGAGCTTCGAGCTGAATCGGTCCCTGACCAAGATCGGTCAGCCGGTGGACCGGGAGGAGTGGCTGATGACTCCACAGACGGTCAACGCCTACTATCACCCGCTGAAGAACGAAATCGTCTTCCCCGCGGCCATCCTGCAGCCGCCGTTCTTCAACGAGCACGCCGACGACGCCGTCAACTACGGTGGCATCGGGGCGGTTATCGGGCACGAGATCGGTCACGGCTTCGACGACCAGGGTTCGACCTGCGACGGGGACGGTGCGCTGCGGGACTGGTGGACCGAGCAGGACCGGAAAGCGTTCGAGCAGCGGACGGCCGCGCTGATCGGCCAGTACGACGCCCTCTCCCCGGCCGAGACACCTGGCTCACACGTCAACGGCAAGCTCACCATCGGGGAGAACATCGGCGATCTGGGTGGGTTGTCGATCGCGTTGAAGGCGTACCGGATCGCCCGCGGTGACCAGGAGATCACCCCGATCGACGGCTACACCGACGAGCAGCGGCTGTTTTTGTCCTGGGGCACGATCTGGCAATCGAAATCCCGGCCAGAGTTGATCAAGCAGCGGTTGGCCACCGACCCGCACTCCCCCAACGAGTTCCGCTGCAACCAGATCGTGCGCAACGTCGACGACTTTTACGCCGCTTTCGGGGTAGACCCCGACGACGAGCTCTGGCTGCCGCCGGCCGAGCGGGTCTCGATCTGGTGAGAACCGGCGCCCGGGTATGGCGACCGTGATCAGCTGCGCCCGCAGCTTGGTTGCACACCGAGGCGGCGGCGTACGACGCCTTGAAGACCGACCCGTCGCGGGTGATCCCCGCCAAGACTGTGCGGTCCCTTTGCGCTCGCCACCGGCTCAGGCGGAGCGGGTGACCACCGAGTCGCACAGCTCGTCCAGCGCGTCGCGCGCGGGACCGGCGGGGAGGTCGGTCAGGTGGCAGCGGGCCCGGTCCGAACGGCGCTGCACCTCGGCGCGGGCCTGGTCCAACGCCGGGTGCCTCCGCAGCAGCCGCAGCGCCTCGGTCAGTTCGGCGT
>JAKDLH010000017.1 GCA_030452945.1 Microlunatus sp.
GATGCTTCGCTGTCAGCCACGGAGCCGGTCGGGACAGTCGGGGGGCGTCCCGCACCGGCTCCGGCTGCCCCGTCTCCGACTTCGTCTCATCCCGACCAGGTGCAGCCCGACCACATTCAGCCCGACCACATTCAGTTCGGGGAGTTCGGCCCAGGCGATGACGCCATGAGACAGTTCCTCGACGACTATCTGGAACTGCTGGACGGGCGCTTGAAGGCAATCCGGCGCTGCCTCGACGACAGTGACATCGAGGGCGCGCGGGTCGCGGTGCTCAGCCTGGAGTCCAGCAGCGCGATGCTCGGGGGTACCGCGCTGACGGCCCGGCTGGCCGAGCTTCGCGCTCACCTGGATCTGGGCTCGACCCCACAACGGCTCGCCTTGGTGTCGTCGGTGGAGGCGACAGCGGCGCGTTTCCGCCACGAGCTGTCGGACCGCTGAGGTTGTACTGCCGTCACCCGCTGCTCGCTGCGCGCTAAAACCCCTGTCTTCCTCATTCGCTCGCAGACGCTCGCGACGAAATCCAGTCGACCTCGTCCTCGTCCACCTCGGATTCCTCCCGCCGGCCACGTCCGAGCGAAAGGCTCGCCGCGAGTCCGATCACGAGGAACCCCGCCGCCGTGAAGGCCGAATAGCGGGTGGCATTCGTGAGTGCCTCCTTGGCCAAGTCCGCGACCCCGGCGGTCTGCGGCTGATCGGCCAGGGCGGGGATGACCGACCCAGCGCTGTCCTTGACCGCAGACACCAGCTGAGACTGCTGGGCAGCCGGCAGCGCGGTGTCGGCCAAGCTGGTCTCGAACTGACTGCCGAGGACCGTGAAGAGCACCGTACCGAGAATGGCGATGCCGAACGCTGAGCCGACCTGGCGTGCCGTGCTCTGGGTGCCCGACGCCTGGCCGCTGCGCTCGACCGGCACGTCGGCCAGAACGACCCCGGTGAGCTGGGCGGTCGCGAAGCCGACCCCGATCCCGTACACAAACAGTGGGGGGACGATGGCGAGCCAGCCCGAGTCCGGTCGAATCAGCAGTCCGATGCCCGCGATGCCGATGATCTCCAGCACGATGCCCAGCCGGACGATGAATACCGGGGTCCGGGTGCGGCCGAGACTTGCTCCCAAGCCACTGGAGAGGAAGCTGCCGCCGGCCAGAGCCAGCAACACCAGCCCGGTCTGGAACGCGGAGTAGCCGATCACGTTCTGCAGCCACAGCGGTAGCGCGAAGATGATGCCGAACTCACCGAGGCTCACGATGGCCGCTGCCACGTTCCCGTTCCGGAACGACGAGATGGTGAACAGACTCAGGTCGAGCATCGCCACCTGGCCGGCGATGTTGCGCGCTCGCTCGACCAGCCAGAAAAGTGTCAGCGCTGTGCCACCGATGATGAAGGACACCACGACCGGTGAGATGGTCCAGGGCCAGGACCAGTCGCCGAGGGTAAAAGTCTCGATCGAACGGAACCAGCCGTACGTCCGGCCCTCGATCAGACCGAACACCAGGCCGCCGAAACCGATGGCCGACAGCACCGCTCCGAGCAGGTCGATCCCGCGCCGCGGATGAGTCTCCTTGGACTCCGGCACCAGCAGGAACAACCCGATGATCACGATCAGGCCGAGAGGGATGTTGATCCCGAAGGCCCAGCGCCAGGAGAAGCTGGTGGTCAGCCAGCCACCGAGCAGAGGGCCGAGCGCTGCCGTACCGCCGATGGTCGCACCCCAGATCCCGAACGCGATGCCGCGTTCGCGGCCCCGGAAGTTGGAGTTCAGCAGCGACAACGAGGTGGGCAGCATCATCGCGCCGCCGATCCCCTGCATGGCGCGAGCGGCGATCAGGATCTCTCCGGTCGGCGCCATTGCCGCCAGCACGCTGGAGCCGGCGAAGACCACCGCGCCGAGCGCGAACAACAGCCGGCGGCCGTACCGGTCAGCGAGCCGGCCGCTGACCAGCAGCAAGGACGCGAACACCAGGGTATAGATCTCCTGCACCCACTGGGCCTGGGTCGAGGTGATCCCGATGTCGTCGATAATCGAGGGAATCGCCACGTTGACGATCGTGGAGTCGACGATGATCAACGAGACACCGAGACTGATCACCACCAGCCCCAACCATCGCTTGCGGTCGCCGCCGAACGACGTCTGGCCGGTCATGCACGACCCACGCTATTACTAAGCATGCTGAGTAACATACCTCGCCACTAGGCTCCTCTGGTGGACGTTTCCGACCCGCGCTCCTGGTCGCTGGGTCGCTTGCTGTCCACGGCTGCCCGCCAGGTGGAACAGGAGTGGAACGAGTGGCTGGCCACCCACGGGCTCACCCACGCAGGCTTGCTCGCCCTGCACGCCCTGAGCGACGGTCCGATGACCCAGCGTCAGCTGGCCGCTGCGAGCCGGGTCGAGGAGCAGACCATGAGCCGGGTGGTCGAGCGGCTGCAACGCATGGGGCACGTCACCCGCGACCGCGACGAGCGCGACCGACGGCGGGTGCTGGTTCGCCGAACCCCGCTCGGTGATGCGGTGGTCGAAGCCATTGAGGGCTCCACGTTCTCAGATGAGCTCGTCGGCCGTCGGTTGGTCGACCCCGAGATGTTTCGGGCCGAGCTGGTCCGTCTGCTCACGCAGCCCGATGGTGGTCGGCCCGACGTCTCCTGAGCGCGAACTCCGCCAGGGTGGAGTTTCGTCGTCCTCAGCCGCGAGGGCGTCAGCGGAAGTCCGCCAGGGTGGAGTTCCGCCGTCCTCGGGTCGCCGCAAACCGGACCCGACGACAGCTCAGCGGTTGCGGTGCTCGGCCAACCGGTAGCCGACGCCACGAACGGTTTCGATGAAGCGGGGGGCGGAGACCGCGTCGTTCAGCTTGCGGCGCAGATTGGCCATGTGGACCTCCACCGCGCGCCGGTCAGCGTCGGAGACATAGCCGCCCGGAGATTCCCCGCGCAGTTCCAGCGCCAGTGACTCCTTGGCAATCACTCGCCGGTTGCCCTCCATCAAAGCCAGCAGCAGATCGAATTCGCTGCGGGTCAGCTCAACCGGTGCGCCGTCCAGATCGCAGAGCCACATGTCGGAGTTAATCCGCAGCCCGTTATGGCTCAGCCAAGCGCCGTCTTCCGGCGTGGCCACGGCGCCCGCGAGCCCGCCAGGGCCGGCGGCGAGGCCGCGATCGGACTGGGTGGCCGCGCTGGGGTAGTCGTGCCGGTGCCGCCGCAGCATCGCCTCGATCCGGGCCCTGAGCTCCCGTGGGCGGAAGGGCTTGGTGAGGTAGTCGTCGGCACCGGCATCCAGACCCATCAAGGTGTCGATCTCCTCGTTGCGAGCCGACAGCATGATCACGTACGTGGTGGAGAAGCTGCGGATGCGCCGGGCGACCTCGAACCCGTCGATTCCGGGCAGGCTGACGTCCAGGGTGGTCAAGATGGGCTGATGCACCCGAACGGCGTTGATCCCCTCCACGCCCGATGCGGCTGGAACGCAGGTGAATCCGGCCTCGTGCAGGATCGCCGACAGCAGGTTCCGGACGTCCGCGTCGTCTTCGATCACCACCGCGGTACGGTCCTGGCCGGTTGACATGGTTCCAACCGTAGCGGCACCAGGGTCGACCTTCGTCGTCCGCCGCCGGACACTCACGCCTACCTCCAGGAGTCTCGCCGTCCCGATTCTGTCGTAGATCGGCCGGTCGAGGAAGCTCCATGGAACACCCACCCATCTGCTACCCCGCCGGCGTCGTCGGCGAGGTCGGAGCCGAGATCTCGGCGGAGTCGTTGTCGACCAGCTCCCCCTGGCTCTGCGACGGCATCACCGCCGGCAAGGTGAACGAAAACGTCGCTCCCGGACCCGGATCGTTGTTCTCGGCCCAGATGCGTCCGTCGAGCCGCTCCACGATGCTGCGACAGATCGCCAGACCGAGACCGGTACCGCCCTTCTGCCGGGCGTCGGATGAGTCGACCTGCTCGAACCGCTCGAAGATCGCCTCCAGCCGCCCCGCGGGAATGCCGCGGCCGCCATCGATCACCCGGAAGAGCAATTCATCGTCGTCCCCGCTCGTTGAGACCACCTCGAGGGTGACCGTGCTGCCGGGCGGAGAAAACTTGATCGCGTTTCCGACGAGATTGATCAAGGTCTGCACGACTCGGTCGGCGTCGACCAGCACTTTCCCGGGGACCGGTATCAGCCTCACCTGCACCTCCGCCTCGCCGGCGAGTACCTGGACCTGGTCGTGGGCGGCGCGCAGCAGGTCGCCGGCGTCGTGGACGGCGATCTCCATCGGCAGCGCGCCCGACTCGATCCGTTCCATGTCGAGGATCTCGTTGATCAGCCGGGTGAGACGTTCGCTGCTCTCCAGGGCGATCTCCACCATCCGGGTCGCCGGAGCGGCAAGCTCGCCCAGTGCGCCGCCAGCGAGCAGGCCGAGCGAGCCGCGGATCGCGGTCAGCGGTGTCTTGAGTTCGTGACTGACGAGGGAGACGAACTCGGTCTTCATCCGATCGACCTCCCGTCGGCGGGTGACGTCGCGGAACACCACCACCACACCTCGCACCCCGGTGCCCTCGACCATCGGACTGGCGGTGACCTCGACCCAGACGAGGCGACCGTCGGCAGTCCGGTACGAGTCTTCGACGCTGGTGATGGCCAGGCCGGTGGCCACGATGGTGCGCAGGTAGCAGTCGGAGAGCGGATGGGAGTGGAACGCCTGGTGAGCGGGGCGGTCGAGCAGTGTGTCCGGCTGGACGCCGAGCAGCCGAGCACCGGCTGGGTTGAGGAAGCTCAAGCGGCCCTGGCCGTCGACGCCGTACACGCCATCCTCCACCGAATTGATCAGCAAACCGATGCGCTGAGTCGCGTCGGCCAGTTCGGCCGTGCGTTGAATCACCCGGGCCTCCAGACCCTCGCGAAGCCGATCGTTGTCGATCAGCAGGAGCACCTGGCGGGCGATGATGGCGACCAGCACCAAGCCCAGCAGCAACACCACCGTCAGACTCACCGTCGCGCGAGCGACGGCGTTGAGCGTGAGCGCACCGGCCAACATCACGATCGCGAACATGAGCAAGGTGCCGGCGACCGGGGAGTTGCGGGGCGACTGCTCCACGGCGCCCGGATCGGCGCGGGAGCTCATCACGGCCAGGGTCAAGACGGCGAAGCCGCTGATCCAGCCCAGGTCCCCGATGGACCCGTACGCGAAGGTCCCGAAGGAACGCCGCACCGCCGCCGTCAGGTCGGAGACCGCGAACAGGGTGAAGGCGACCGTCGCCAATGCCAACGCCGAGCGATCTCGGGGAGTACTGCGCAGGAACAGCAACCACGCGAACGTGATCAGGAGGATGTCGAGAATTGGCGGAGCCAGGAGGGCGAGGCCGGTGACGACGGGCTTGTCGGCGAACTGCGGCGCAATGGTGAGGCTGAGTACCAGCAGCACCGAGCCCGCGAGGATCACGCCATCCAACAGCACCCGCACCAGATCCGTCGATCGCCGCCAGGCCGCGGGATGGCTCATCAGCCCGAAGGCCGCCAGGGCCAAGCCGCCGATGAGCAGCAGACGGCCCACCGCGCGAAGTTCGGTCCAGTCGGCCAGATAGCCAACGGTGACCGCCAGATTTCCTGCGGCCGCCGCCAGCGCGGCGCAGCCGAACAACAGCCAGGCCGGACGCTGACGCCCGGAGCTGCGAACGTAGCGCCCGCGGCAGGCACCGGCCAACGCGACGCCACCGGCGACCAGACCGGCACCGCTGGTGACTTGACGGATCGGGCCGGGCAGATCGCTGGCCAGCACGAGCCCGATGAGCCCAACTACCACCACGACGACGAGAACGACGAGGCGAGACGGCTGGGCGGTCGTCGGCGGCGGGTTCTGGTCCTGTGTCGACGACGGGCCAGCCATGGCCCGTGACGCTATCACCGCGCATCACTACGATGGCTGTTGCGCAACTCCCCGCGCAGCAACCCCCGTACCAGCAGCTCCGTACGCAGGATCGACTCGAAGGTGATGTGGATGAGGCCTCGTCGGGTGCTCGTCGTCGACGACGACGACATCATCCGGGAGGTCGCCAAGGTGGCCCTCGAGGTTGTCGGAGGGTGGTCGGTGAGCACCGCCACCAGCGGGGCAGAAGCCAGTCGGCTGGCCGTCGACCAGCAGCCGGACGTGGTCTTGCTCGACGTGATGATGCCGGCTCTCGACGGTCCCAGCACGGCCGCCCTGCTCCGGCAGGACCCGCGGACCCGCGACCTGCCCGTGATCTTCCTGACGGCGAAGTCGCCGCTGACCGACGACGGTCTGGACGCGGCGCCGAACCTCGCCGGTGTGATCGGCAAGCCGTTCGATCCGATGTCCCTCGCCGAGGAGATCAACCGGCTGGTCGGGTGGTCGGATTGACTGAGCGACCCGCGGCCTTTGCCACGATCGCGGCGCACGCGCGCCGGACCAATCTGGCTCGGGCGCGGAACATCGCCGCCGCCTTCGAGACCGCGGCGACGGGTGGATTGGATCGGGCTGGCTGGTCGGCGGCGGAACGAGCCGCGCACCAGCTCGCGGGATCGGCCGGCACCTTTGGATTCTCGGGGGTCTCCGAACGAGCCCTCGTGCTGGAGCACTTCCTGCACGACGTGATCACGTCCGGGGCGGTGACGTCAGGCACTATTCCGCCCGAACGACTGGCGCAGGCGCGAGCGTGGCTGGCTGAGCTGACCGATCAGCTCGCGGGCGAACCTGACACCGATTGCGGCGGCTAGTACCGGTAAGCCCGGGCCTGACCCGAGTCCGGACCGCGGCTGGATCGGCGATGCAGCAGCCAGGCGGCAAGAACGCCACCGATCGCACCGCCGAGATGGGCCTGCCAAGAGATGCCGGAACCGCTCGGGAGCACCCCCCAGATCAGGCCGCCGTAGACGACCAGAACGCCGACGGCCACCAGGATCTGCGGCACGGATCGCGACCACAGCCCGCGCGCCAGCAGATAGGTGAGCCAACCGAAGATGAGGCCGCTGGCGCCGACGATCACGGTGTCCGCCGGGGTCAACATCCAGGCCGTCAGACCGGAACTCACGATGCTGATCGCCGAGGAGATCAGCCAGCGCGCCAGTCCGCCGAGGAGGACGAGAAAGCCGAGCACCCAAAACGGCAGTGAGTTGCTGATCAGGTGGTCCCAGCCCGCGTGCAGGAAGGGCGCCGTGGCGATCCCGGCGAGTCCGTCGATCTCCCGCGCGTGGATGCCGTACCCGTCCAGCCGCTCCCCGCTCAGCTGATCGAGGGTCTCGAGCAACCACATCCCGGCGAGCAGCGCGGTCATCACCACGACGGCACCGCCCGGAGACGGCGAGGTTCGATGCGCCGGGAGGGTGCTCGGATAGGACTGGGTCATATCTCCAGGGTGCCTGGGCGTATCAAGCCAGAGCGCCGGCCTCGGCAGCACCGAACACGACTGTCACACAGAGCACACGACCATGAGCGGTCGAGCCAGTATCTGTTCTGCGGGACCACGCTCCTTGGGTGTATCAGCCCGGACGGCCCGGGTCCGACGAGCGGGGCGCAGAGCAATGACCACGACACTGGTCGAGAGCGAACTGTTGGCCCGCGCTGCGCGGGTCGGCCTGGTCACTTCGCGAGAGGTCGGCGACCGGGCGGTCATGCTGCAGACCTACGAGGAGGGCCGCCGGTACGCCGTCGTGCTGCACGGACGCCCGATTGCCTGGATCCAGGTACCGCAGAAGTCCTCGCCGGCCGGGCGGGGCGAGGATCCGCTGGTCCGGCAACGTCAGATCCTGCGACAACTGGTCGGCACCGACCTGGCCCCGCTGGAGCTCGTGGTCGACGGCGTCGAGCTGTGGACCCTCGCCGGTCGGGGCACGGCGATGGGCGCCGTCACCACGTCCACCGCGGAGCTGGCGGAGGTCTGCCAGGCCTGGGGCGCGGCTACCGCTGCTTTGCACCGGTTTGGGACCGGGTCCCTCGGCGCTGCTCCCACAGCCCCGTTGCCGTGGGTGCTGAAGCCAGACCGGCTCCCCCCGGCGATGCGTCAGGTGCCGGCGGGCAGCGCCCGGGCGCTGGTGCTGCGGACGTTGGACAACGACCGTGCCCTGATCCGGACGGTGCAGCGGATCGCCGACCGGTGGAGTGCCCGGCACTGGATGCACGGGAACCTGACCGAGGACCGGGTGCTGGTGGACCGTTCGTCGGAGCTGCGGATCAGGTTCACCGACTTCGCCGTCGGCGGGCTGGGCGACCCGGCCTGGGATCTGGCCGCGGCGGTGGACACGATCGAGAGGCTGGCCGGGGATCCAGACGCGGTGTGGGGTGACACCAATGCCGGCTGCTTGGTCGAGTTCTTTCTGCACGGCTACCGCCGTGCCGGCGGACCCGGCGTGCTCGATCCGGGCATGCGGGCCCTGCGCACCGTCACCCGGGCCTGGGACCAGGCGACCCGGCTGGACACCACCACGGCGCAGCCGCCCCGGATGTCTTCCCCCGCCGCGGATCTGAGGCGAACCCCGACCTTGACCCAGCGGCTGACACTGGCCCGTCAACTAGCCACTCGCAGCGCCCAGCCCGGCCTGCTCGCCGCCTGACCGGTCGATCAGGGGCGCACCTCCCGGTCAGAACCGGTGGTGTCTCATCGACCGGCAGTGGCGTACGGCACACTGACGCGAATGAGAGTGGGGCGCGAATGAGAGTGGGGCGCGAATGAGCGTGGGGCGCGAATGAGCCTGGGGCGCGAATGAGAGTCGGGATGATCGGGGCGGGCAACATCGCTCATGAGCACTTGCCGGCGTGGTTGGCCCTCGGTGTCGACGTCGTGGTCTATTCCCATGCCGGGGCAAGCGAACTCGTCGCCGAGTTCGCCGGCTCGACCGCAGGCACGCTGGAGGAGCTGCTCGGGTCCTGCGACGCAGTCGACATCGTCACCCCGACGCCATCGCACGCCGACCTGGCGCTCCGGGCGCTGGAAGCCGCTCGGCCCGTGGTGTGCGAGAAGCCGCTGGCCCGGACCTCGACTGAGGCGAAGCGGGTGATCGAGGCCAGTGAGCAGGCGGGACTGCCGCTCTACCCAGGACACGTGGTCCGGTTCTTCGCCGACTACGCGGCTATGCACGACGCCGTGGCGGCGGGGACCATCGGTGAGGTCGCCGTCCAGCGGTTCAGCCGGACCGGGTCCGCGCCGTCGGCCGGCTGGTTCCATGACGACGCACAGTCTGGTGGCGTTCTGCTCGACCAGAGCCTGCATGACCTCGACTTCGCTCGCTGGAACGCCGGTGAGGTCGCGACCGCGTACGCGCAAGAATCGGCCGCCGACGGTGTTCGCAGCGTCCAAGTGCTGCTGAGTCACGTGGCTGGTGCGATCAGCTTCGTGCACGGCACCTGGGCCCGGCCCGGCACCACGTTTCGGACCACTTTCGACGTGGCCGGCCCCGGTGGGGTGCTGCAGCACGACTCTGCGCAGCACCCGGCGGTGGACACCGATCGGGGAGACGAGCCGGTCGCTGAGAAGGGTCGCGGACTGCTGCCGGCCATGCCGGACGAGAGCCCGTTCCGCACCGAACTCGGTGAGTTCCTGACCGGTCTGCGGGGTGGGCCGGCACCCCGGGTCAGCGCCCGCGACGGACTTGCCGCCATCTGCATCGCCGAAGCCGCGCAACGATCGCTGGTCACCGGTCGCGCCGAGCCGGTCGAGACCGTGGAGGTGCTCGAGTGAAAGTCGGGCTGATGTCATTCGCGCACAGTCACGCGGCGTCCTACGCGCGGGTGCTGAGCAGGCTGTCGGGTGTGGAGGTGGTCGCCGCGGATCCCGACCACGATCGCCGGCCGGGCGAGACCGGAGGCCCGGCGCTAGCCGCTGACCTCGGAGTGGACTACGTCGGGGACTACCCGACGCTGCTGGCGCGTAACCCGGACGCGGTGATCGTGTGCTCGGAGAACGCCGACCACCGGCGACTCGTCGAGCTGGCGGCCGACGCTGGGGTGCACGTGCTGTGCGAGAAGCCGATCGCGACCACACTGACCGATGCCGACGCCATGACCGCCGTCTGCGCGGCCGCTGGGGTGCAGCTGATGATCGCGCACCCGGTCCGGTTCGCGCCGGCGTTCGCCACGCTCCGGGAGACGGTGCTCAGCGGTTCCCTGGGTGAGGTGGTCAGCCTGGTCGGCACCAACAACGGCCGGATCCCACGCGGCGAGCGGGCCTGGTTCGTCGACCCGATCGCGGCCGGCGGGGGAGCGTTGACCGACCATCTGGTGCATGTGCTGGACCTGCTCGACGCCGTCTGGCCGCAGGCGCGCGTACGCAGCGTCTACGCGATCGCGAACCGGCTGCTGCATCCGGAGTCGGAGGTCGAGACGGCCGGTCTGGCCGCCCTGCACCTCGACCTCGCCTCGACAACGTCTGGGGGCGGTCCGGCCGATCGGCGGCTACCGGTAGTGATCGACGCCAGCTGGTCCCGGCCAGCGAGCTATCCCACCTGGGGCGGGCTGACCCTACGCGTGATCGGCACCGGCGGGATCTCGGTTTGTGATCCGTTCGCGGCTCGGGTGGGTGGGCAGCTGGAGTCGATGCAGAACGCAGCCTGGATCCCGTACGGTCCCGACCTGGACGCGCTGCTGCTGCGGGAGTTCCTGGCGGTAGCCGCCGGCGAGCGGCCGGCGGCGCCGGACGGAGTGTCGGGTACCCGTGGCCTGGCGGTGGTGTTAGCGGCCTACGAGTCGCTGCGGGTCGGTCAGCCGGCGGCGCCGCGTGCCTGACGGGGCGTACGGCCAGGCCAACTCGTCCCTGATCGGGCTCCTCAGTCGAAGCCCCAGGGCCGCGGTCTCCGGGGCATCTGCCCGAGCAGGTCGTGCCAGCCGACACCCTCGCCTCAGTCGGGAACCCGGAGGGCGGTCACCGTACGCGAGCCCTCGTCGCTCATCAGCAGGGTGACACCGCCGCGCAGGATGTCGAACGCGACCGTGCCCCGGACCCGCTGGCCGGCGGAAAGCGTGCCGACCTCCAGACCGGTCGGGGAGTCGGCGAGCGTTTCGGCGTCGACCAGGTCACCGCGCTGGTCGAAGGCGGAGAAGCTGTCCGGACCGTAGCCGACGTTGCCGCTCTCACAGGTCAGCTCGATGACCACGGTCAGCAGGGATCCGGGTTCACTGACGCTGTAGCCGTCGGAGTCCCACGCGTGATCGGTGATCCGCAGGACCCCGGTGCCGCTGCTGGTCGTGAACGCGATCCGGTCCGCCGTGGCCGAACTCGGGGCGGGCACGACGGTGGTGGCCGGTGGCGGGCTGGCGCCCCGGACGTCGTTGCGGGCGGCGACGACGGAAGCGACGACGACCACAATCGTGATCAGAGCGACGGCCAAAGCGGTGAACACGGCCGGCCGGCGATCGCGAGGCGGACCAGGCGGCCGACGGCGGGGCGCGGGAGCGGCGGCCGGGCCGCCGAGGTGGACGGTCGGCGCGAGATTGGTGAACGCCTCCGGCGAGGGACCGGTGAACTCCGGTCCGCTTGGCCGGCCCAAACCGGGCTGGTCTGACCCACCCACGCGGGAAGGCTACCCGGGCCGGCTGCGGTGTGGTCGGTTGTCCACAGGCCATTCTCGGTCCACAGATCTCGATCGGACCCGCACGATTTCTGCCGCGGTCCCCATACCGTGGACATGACACGACGTACTGCAACTCGCATCAAGCCGGACCCCGTGGTCCTGTCCGCCCGTGAGCCCGCCGACCTGATCGGTGTGGTGCCCTACCTGCTCGGGTTCCATCCGACCGAGTCCCTGGTCGCGGTCTTTCTCCGGCAGCGCCGGGTTGAGGTCACCGCGCGGATGGATCTCGTGGCGACCGAATCGGTCGACGGACTCATCGCCCACCTGGAGCTGGTCAGTCAACGAGTCGGAACCCGCACCCTGGTTCTGCTCGGCTACAGCGCCGAGGAGAAGATCCGGCAGACTCTGACCGATCTCGGCCCCGCGCTCCCATTCGACCTCGTCGACATCTTGGCGGTGGGGCCACACCGGTGGTGGTCGGTGCTCTGCGACGGCGACTGCTGCCCGTCGGAGGGGACGCCGTACGACATCGGCTCCCACCTGCTGGCGGCGGAAGCGGTGCTGGCCGGCATGCCGACGGCCAGCGCGCGGGACGAGATCGCGGCGCTCACGGCCGGTCCCGAACCAGACGAGATGGATCGACTGACGCGGATGAGTGACGCCTGCGAGGCACGGTTGGCTGGAGCCAGCCACCGGCGCCGCCGGCAACGGATGCGACGGGGGGTGCAGCGTGGACTCGGGGCCTCCGGCCCCAGTGATCTCGAGGCGATCGAGCTCGCCGTCTTGGCCGCCGAGGTGGCGATCCGCGACGTGGCGTGGGCGATGATGACACGGGAGGAAGCGGACTCCCATGTCGCGCTCTGGCGGCACGTGGTGGCGCTGACCCCGGCGCCGTACGAGCCCGCGCCGCTCGGCCTGCTGGCCATGGCGGGTTGGCTCAGCGGCAATGGAGCCCTCCTCAACTGCTGCATCGACCGACTCGAGGAGATTGCGCCGGACTACTCGTTGTTGAGCCTGTGTCGCGACATCAGTGAGAGCGCGGTGCCGCCGAGCTGCTTCGACGAGCTGTCCGGTGATCTGCGGGCGCTCGCGGGCTGACGGGCGGGCTGGCTGAGACACCCGTTGGCGGTGGTGGCCGCTGGTCCGGAAAGACTCGCTTCGACGGGTCGGACAGGTCTCGGTTACGTTGACTACCGATGACGACCCGGTTCGTGGTGTGTGGTGAGACGCTGATCGACCTGATCCAGGCCGACCAGCAGCCCGACGGCTTCGCGAGTTCGGCCTGGTGGGCGACGTCGGCCGGCGGTCCGATGAACACTGCCGTCGCGCTGGGCGAGCTCGGAGCCGACGTGCATTTCCTCGGTCGATTGTCGGCCGACGCCTTCGGTGCTCAATTGCGCGGTCACCTCGCGAACGCTGCGGTGGCGCTGGATCTGACGGCCGAGTCGGCGCAGGCGACCTCGCTCGCGGTGGTCAGTCTGGACTCCGACGGCAACGCAAGCTACACCTTTCACTTCGCCGACACGGCCAACTTCGACTGGCGGGAGTCCGACCTGCCGAAGCTGGCCGGTGCGGACTGGTTGCACATCGCCTCCCTGGCGTGTGTGGTCCCGCCCGGCAGCGAGGTGCTGCTCGATTGGAGCCAGGGCACTCCCGCTGCCGGAATCTCCTACGACATCAACGTCCGTCCGACCGTCATCTCCGACCCGGGGGAATACCTGGCCAAGGTCCGTCCCTGGCTACGCGTGGTCGGACTGCGCCAGGGGATCCTCAAAGCCAGCGACGACGACATCGCTTTCTTGGCCCAGGCAGAATCACCGGAGGCTGATCCGGTGGATGTCCTGGCCGGGTGGGTCGACGATTACCACCTCGGCCTCGGGGTACTGACTCTCGGTCCGGCCGGTGCGGTGGCCGTGCGAGCCGGGAACCGGCGCACGGCAGTGCCGGGCTTCGCCACGTCGGTGGTCGACACGGTCGGGGCCGGCGACACCTTCATGGCCGGGTTCTTGGACGGCTATGTCGGACGAGAGTTGGACCTGGAGACGTCCTTGGTCCGCGGCACGGCGGCCGCCGCCATCGTCTGCTCCCGTCGGGGGGCCGTGCCACCGAGCACGGCCGAGGTCGACGCGCTGATCGAGGCCAACGCCGGCTGACCACCGGCGTCGCCCGTGGTGCGGATTCGACTTGCGGCTGGTTGGGGTCCACCAGCCTGTCGTCGAGCCGGCCCACTACGGTCAACGGCGGCCGACGGCAAGGTAGAGCACATGATTGCCCGTGTTCAGTGCGGTCAGGAATCGCCACAAGCCTTTGCTGCCGCGGAGCTCGGCGGGAGCGCGGCTGCCGATGTCACGCCACACCAACGCCGTCAAAACAACATGGGCGAGGACAGCACCAACAAGAACACCGGGACGGACAGGACGACGAAACATGATCCCACTGTGTCCTGACACCCGGATCGCGTCCAGCTCCCCGCAGTCTGTCGTTCGCGCGGTTCGAGCCGCTGGAGGCTGGCAGCACAGCTCAAATCAGTGGCATCGACCTCACCGCCGAGAACTCGGCAACTCCGGCCAGGTCAGCGCGAACCCGGGATGGAGATGACCGGCCCATCGGACATCACCCGCGGTGGGTGATGACGACGCGACATCAGCGGCGCTAGAACTTGGCGAGTGGGTCAGCCCTGCCTGGTGCGGATCGCGACGTTCGATGGCCAACGTTTCCAGGCCGCAACGTCGCAACGGCTCTTGCCATGCAGTGCCAATGACGAACGAGTTCGCAGGTGGGTGCTTGTCTCACTCAGCTCCGGCGATCCAGCGGACGAACCTGTGGTGACAAGCCCGATCGCACTGCGTTCGGCAGAAGGGATAAGGCCGTGTCGGCTGTAGAAACTCGCTTTCGGTCGTGCCGGTGATCGAGACATTGGTCGGTGTGCCGGCCCTCATCTTCGTCTTAGTTGCCATCGTGATCAACGTCGTTGCCCTCGGTTTGGTGCCGGAAGGCCGACGTCCGGGCTCAGCCATGGCCTGGCTCTTGTTGATCGTCATCCTGCCCGTGCTCGGCCTGCTGCTGTTCCTGCTGCTCGGTCACACCCACGTGCCGCGGAAGCGCCGCGAAGAGCAGCGGGTGGCCGGCGACCTAATTAGGACCGGTCTGGCCACCATGCCGCCGTTGGCGCCCTCACCGGATCGGCCCGACTGGCTCGACTCGGCGATGGCGTTGAATCGGCGCCTGGCCTGGCTTCCGGCCACGCAGAACAATACGGCCGAGCTCTATCCCGACTACGAGGGGTCGATTCAGGCAAAGGCGGACCTGGTCCGCACGGCCGAACGCTATGTGCACGTCGAGTACTTCATGATCTGCCGGGACAGCACGACGGAACCCTTCTTCGAGGCGCTGCTGGAGGTCGCGGCTCGTGGGGTAAAGGTGCGGGTGCTCTTCGACCATCTCTCCACGTTCGGCCTCCCGGGCTACAAGGAGATGCTGGCCACCTTCGATCAGGCGGGCATCGAGTGGCGCGCCATGCTGCCCATTCGTCCGCTGAAGGGGCAGTGGCGCCGGCCGGACCTGCGGAACCACCGAAAGATCGTGGTCGTCGACGGACGGTCCGGGTTCGTCGGCTCGCAGAACATGATCGACTCCAGCTATCACAACAAGAAGCACGAAGCCGCAGGACGCAAGTGGCGTGAACTCACCACCAAGGTTGAGGGTCCCGCCGTGCTGTCGATGAACCTCGTGTTCGCCTCGGATTGGTTCATCGAGACCAAGGAGAGGCTGAAGGATTACGTGCAGTTGGAGACGTTCCCCGACGGTCTGGGTGACCTCACCAGTCAGATCGTGCCGAGCGGTCCAGGGTTTCCGGACGAGAACAATCTGCGCTTGTTCAACACCTTGATCTACGGAGCGCAGGAGCGGTTGTCGATCACCAGCCCCTACTTCGTCCCCGACGATTCACTCCTGTACGCGATCACGACGGCGGCGCAGCGCGGCGTAGCCGTGGAATTGTTCGTCTGTGAGAGGGGCGAGCAGTTCATGGAGTCCCATGCCCAGTGCTCCTACTACCGGTTCCTGCTCGACGCGGGCGTCCGCATCTTCTTCTACCCCTACCCGTTCGTCCTCCACGCCAAGCACTTCTCCGTCGACGATCACACTGCGGTCATCGGATCCAGCAACATGGACATCAGATCGTTCAACCTCGACTTCGAGGTCTCGATGATGGGCACCGGAGGTCGGTTTGTGGCCCAGATGCGAGAAGTCGAGGATATGTACCGCTCCATGTCGCGTGAGCTGACCGCCGAGGAGTGGAAGAAGCGACCCCTGCACAAGCGGTGGCTTGACAACGTCATGCGGTTGACTTCTGCGTACATGTGATCGTCCCGATTCAAACCATCGTCGCGCCGTCACCGCACCCGGTTAGTCCCGAACTGCTGTGAAACACCCAGGGTCTGACGGCGAGGCCCGGGGACGCCCGATGACGTGGTGGGTCCGATGCTCGATAGGGTCGAGGGCGTGAGTTGGTTGGTCACCGGCGGCGCCGGTTACATCGGGTCCCACGTCGTGCGAGCGTTCGAGAACGAGGGGATCGACTGCGTGGTCCTGGACGATCTGTCCAGTGGACACCGGAGCTTCGTGTCGGAGTCCGTCCCGCTCGTGGTGGGCAGCATCGTCGATGAGGCGGCGGTCGACGAGGCGCTCGACGGTCGCGAGGTGACCGGTGTGGTGCACCTGGCGGGTTTCAAGTACGCCGGTGTCTCGGTGACCCGCCCGCTCCACACGTACACCCAGAACGTGAGTGGCACGGTGACGCTGCTGGCAGGCATGGCCCGGCACGGGGTGAACAAGATCGTCTTCTCCTCCAGTGCGTCGGTGTACGGGACGCCCGAGACCGACCGGGTCACCGAACAGAGTCCGACGCGACCGGAGTCGCCGTACGGGGAGACGAAGCTGATCGGGGAGTGGCTGCTGGCCGATCAGGCCAAGGCGACCGGGCTGTCCCACACGTCGTTGCGCTACTTCAACGTCGTCGGCTCGGGCACCCCTGAGCTGCGCGACACCAGCCCCCACAACCTCTTCCCGATCGTGTTCGACCAACTGGCCACCGACCGTACGCCCTACATCAACGGCGACGACTACCCGACCGCGGACGGCACCTGCGTGCGGGACTACGTCCACGTCGCCGACCTTGCGACGTCCCACGTGGCCGCGGCGCAGGCGCTGGAGGCCGGCACCGAGTTGGAGTTCGTCTACAACCTCGGCAGCGGCGAGGGGCTGTCGGTGCGCCAGATCATGGAAGCGGCGGCTCGGGTCACCGGCATCGACTTCACCCCCCAGATCAAGCCCCGACGCCCCGGTGACCCGGCCGTGATCGTCGCCGACGGCGCCTTGGCGGCCTGCGACATCGACTGGCAGATGCGGCACAGCGTGGACGACATGGTCCGGTCCGCGTGGGAGCCGCGTGAAGCCGTCGGTAGCTCCTCGGCGGACTGAGCGCGAGCACTACGAGTCGGGCAGGGCTGCGGGTCAGCGTTGCGGGCGGGCAGGGCTGCGGGCGGTCAGGGCTGCGAGCGGGTCAGCTGAGTCCGCAGCTCCGGCCAGGTCAGCGCGAACCCGGGATGGAGATCGAGTTCGGTGACGGCGGAAATCGGCACCCAGCGCAGCTCATACGACTCCTCCTGCGCCTGAAGTACCACTGTGGCCACCAGCCGGGCGAGCACCGTGGTGTAGGACCATCCGCCGCCGTGATCGTCAACCACCTCACCGCCGACCCGAACGGCGCTGGCGGGTATCCCGGTCTCCTCGTGAGCCTCCCGCAGGGCGCCCTGCGCCGCTGTCTCATGGGAGTCCTTGGCTCCACCGGGCACCCCCCAGGTGTCGCCGCTGGCGGTCCAAGCCGCCCGGTGCTGGAGGAGGACGAGCGGCTCGGTGCCCCCCTGGCGGTCGACCACCAGCAGCCCGGCCGCACCGAACCGGCCCCAGTGGCGGTGACCGAGTCCGCAGTGGACCCACCCGTTTCCGTCATGCTGCACGGGACGAGTCTGCCTGCTGGGCCGAGAACACGGTACGAGGCCGGTCAGCGCGAGAGCGGCTGAGCGCCTCCGCCGCGGAGCAGCCCCGAGCACCGCTATGGTGCAGGTCCGATGATCGCGCCCCTGAGAGGCTCCGCTGATGACCCGTCCGGTCCTGGAGACGTTCGCGTTGACTGGGAAGAAGGCCCTGGTCACCGGGGGAAACCGAGGAATCGGGGCGGCGCTGACCCAGGGGCTGGCCGAGGCCGGCGCCGCGGTCGCCTTCGTCTCCCGCACCGCAGAGGCCAACCGCGAGGCGGAGCAGCGGCTTGCTGATCTGGGTCTGAGCGCCGTTGCCCTGACCGGCGACATCACCGTCTCCGCGGACACCGTGGTGCAGCACGCGGTCGACGCTCTTGGCGGTCTGGACATCGTTGTGAACAACGCCGGCATCTGCTATCACCGACCAGCCCTGGAGGTGCCGGACTCGGAGTGGGACGACGTATTCGACCTGAACGTCAAGGCGCTCTGGCAGATCTCGCGAGCGGCGGCACGGCACTTCAAAGACCGCGGTGGCGGCGCCATCGTCAACATCGGCTCGATCTCTGCGATCATCGTCAACCGGCCTCAGTGGCAGCCGGCGTACAACGCCTCCAAGGCCGCGGTCCACCAGTTGACCAAGTCTCTGGCCGCCGAGTGGGCGCCCTACGGCATCCGGGTCAACGCCCTGGCGCCCGGCTACGTTAAGACCGAGATGGCGCCGGTCGACCGTCCGGAGTTCAAGGCCCGCTGGCTCGACGACGCGCCTCAGCAGCGCTTCGCCCTGCCGGAGGAACTGGCACCGGCAGTGGTCTTCCTAGCCTGTGACGGGGCGCGGTTCGTGACCGGGTCGGTGCTGGTGATCGACGGTGGCTACACCGTCTACTGACCGGTCTGAGGATCAAGCTACGGTGGCCGGCAAGTACACCATCGGCCTATCAGCGGGGTAGGGCTGGGAGCCTGTGGGCTAGCGCCTGCCGCAACCCTGAAGGCCGGTCTTGTGATCTCGGACTTGGAGCGAGACAGGGCAGCAGAACCAGGTTGACGAGAAACCGAGGCGATCTAAGACTGCGGCGCGAAAAATCGATCGGCATTGGGTCGGACGACCCTCACGCCGTCCCCGGCGCCCGACGGGGTTGGGCGATGAATTGGCCGAGCGTGACGCCAGCGGCCAGGGCCAGGCCAATGGCGAGCGCGAGCGTCAGGGTGACCAGCCCGACCTCCACCTGTTGTGCGCTGGCCAACTCGTAGAAGCCGCGATAGGTGGCAAGTCCTGGGAGTAACGGGACAATCCCGGCGAGGACGATCACGTGCCGGTCTACCCTGGTGTGTCGGCCGATCAGTTCACTGGCACAACCGATGACGACAGCCGCGAGTCCGGTGGCCACAACCGGGCCGAGTTGGGCGATCAGGGCGAGCGCACCGTACGCGGCCCAGCCGACCCCACCTGCCAGTCCGGCCGCGGCGAGCGAGCGCGGCGGCGCGTAGCCGGCGAGCGCGTACGCCCCGGCCGCGATAGCCGCCGCCAGTGTCGAGACGCCGAATTGGGTGAGGTCGGCAGTCAGTGGTCCGGCTGGGTCGAGGCTAAGTTGGAAGGCCACGCCGATCTTCAGCCCGATAACGACACCGGCGAGCAGCCCGGCCGACAGCAGAGCGACTTCAACGCCTCGGCCGGCGGCGGTGACGGGTTGGCCGGAGATGGCGTCCTGCACCGCGTTCACCACCGACAGTCCCGAGAGCAGTACCGTGATGCTCGCCGCGATCACCAGCGACGGCTCGACGACAGACGGCGGCGCTCCGAGCGCCAACAGACCGAGCGTGGAGACGGTGGCCATGAAGCCGCCGACCATCTGCAGGAAGAAGGGTGGAAGGTCCCGGCGGCTGAGCACCCGACCGATGCGGTCGATGCCGGCCGAGATGACGAAGGCGGTCAGCCAGGTTACCGGGCCACCCCCAAGAAGCAACGCCAGCGCGGCGGACAACCCGCCCCAACCGGCGGTAGCCACCCAGCGTGGATATTGATGAGGTGCGTTGACCGCGTCGATCAGGGCCTGATCGGCAGCCTCGACGCCCAGCTCACCGCGAGCAACGTCGTCGATGATGTGGGTGATCGCAGCGAGTCGGCTCAGGTCGGTGCTGCGGTAGTGCACGATCCGCATCGCTGTCACGGACGCGACGGTTCTACCTCGACGGCAAGTCATCGTGATCGAAGTGAAGGTGATGTCGATCTCGACGGTGGTCAGGCCAAGGCCACCGGCCAGGCGCGTCATCGCTGATATTGCGTCCGCGGCGGCCTCACCATTGGACAGAAGGGCATCGCCGACTTGCAGACAGAGCTCGACCACCTGGTTCACCCGGTCGTCGGAAGGGGCGTCCGTGCCCACGGGACGCAACGGTGAGGCGGCTGGTGGCTCGCCGCGCAGCACGTCACGCGTCTCGCGGAGCACCATGTCACGAAGCCGACGCTTGAAGCGGGTCAGCGAGATCGCCCTCCGGCGTAGACGAGAGGAGCCGGTCAGCAGGCCTTCCACCAGCACCGGTGTCGGCGACTTTAGCACCACCTGCTGAACCGTGAACCGAGTATCTGCCTCGCCGACAGGCCGGCGACGTCTCGAGCCGACCAGCAGCAGTGTGGCATCGACCTCGCCGACAAGATCGCGCAGCAGCCGCGGTTTCGGACTCTTCCCGCGCGCTGTGTCCTCGGCGACTTTTCGCTTTCCACCTGGGCAGGCGCGCTTGACTGACACACCGGGGGTCGGCTGAGTTGACCGAAGATCGAATGTGGCGACGAACGCATTCTCTGACCGGAAACGCCGCTGACCGATCAGACGCGCTGCGCTAGGCTGAGGGCATGCATCACCGAGTGCTCCTTGCCTAGTCGCGCAGCGTCCAGGTCTGCGCGGCAGCCCCTCGCGCCGAGGTCCCGGCCGGGAGGGGCTTTTTCATGCCCGGTGATCCCGGGCCGAGGAGCATGAGTTCGAGGAGAGAGATGACTGAGCAGACGGTCGGGACCGACAACTCTCGCGTCGCCGAGGAGTCGCGCGCCACCTACGACCCGGTCGCCGCCCAGGAGCGCTGGCCGGCGTTCTGGGAGGCCGACCAGACCTTCGTGCCCGCCGACGACGGGTCCGCGGAGCGCCGCTACGTGCTGGACATGTTTCCCTACCCCTCCGGCGACCTGCACATGGGGCACGCGGAGGCATTCGTGATGGCCGACGTCGTGGCCCGGCACCTGAAGCTGCGCGGCTATGACGTCCTGCACCCGATCGGCTGGGACTCCTTCGGTCTGCCGGCCGAGAACGCGGCCATCAGGAACGACACCCATCCGGCCGAGTGGACCTACGCCAACATCGAGACCCAGGCCACGTCGTTCAAGCGCTACGGGCTGAGCTTCGACTGGAGCCGGCGGCTGCACACCTCCGACCCGGAGTACTACCGCTGGACCCAGTGGCTGTTCCTGCGGTTCCGGGAGCGAGGGCTGGCCTACCGTAAGGCGAGTTTCGTCAACTGGTGCCCTAACGACCAGACAGTGTTGGCCAACGAGCAGGTGGTCAACGGTGCCTGCGAGCGGTGCGGTGCCGGCGTGACCAAGCGCCAGCTGACCCAGTGGTACTTCAAGACCACCGAGTACGCCGAGCGGCTGCTGGAGGACATGGCTGATCTGGAAGGGTCCTGGCCGGAGCGGGTGCTGGCCATGCAGCGCAACTGGATCGGCCGCTCGGAGGGTGCCTACGTCGACTTCGAGATCGAGGGCGCCGACGACCCGGTGACCGTGTTCACCACCCGGCCAGACACCCTGTACGGGGCGACGTTCTTCGTGGTGGCCCCGGAGTCGGCCCTGGCTGCGGCGATCGTCACTCCCGAGCAGCGGGCGGAGTTCGAGGCCTATCTGGAGCAGGTGAAGAAGGCCACCGAGATCGAGCGTCAGTCCACCGAGCGCGCGAAGACCGGGGTGTTCTTGGGGGCGTACGCGACCAACCCGGTCAACCACGAGCGGATCCCCGTCTACGCCGCCGACTACGTGCTGGCCGACTACGGGACCGGGGCCGTGATGGCCGTGCCTGCGCACGATCAGCGGGACCTGGACTTCGCGCGGGCCTACGGTCTGACGGTGCGCGAGGTGGTCGCCACCGGTGAGAGTGACCCGGCCATCAGCGGTGTGGCGACCACCGGCGACGGCACTTACGTGAACTCCGGGCCGCTGAACGGGTTGACCGACACCGCGTCGGGCGTCGCCGCCATCATCGACCAGCTAGAGGAGGCGGGTGTCGGCAAGGGAGCGACCACCTTCCGGCTGCGGGACTGGCTGCTGAGCCGGCAGCGCTATTGGGGTGCGCCGATCCCGATCATCCACTGTCCGCACTGCGGGGAGGTGGCGGTCCCCGACGACCAGCTGCCGGTCGAGCTGCCGCACCTGAGCGGCGCGGCGCTGTCCCCGAAGGGCGTCTCTCCGCTGGCTGGGGCCACCGACTGGGTTCACGTCGACTGCCCCTCGTGCGGCGGCGCGGCCGCCCGGGACACCGACACGATGGACACTTTTGTCGACTCGTCCTGGTACTTCTTCCGCTACTGCTCGCCCGGCTACGCCGAAGGCCCGTTCGACCCCGAGGACGTGCGGCGCTGGATGCCGGTGGCGCAGTACGTCGGCGGGGTCGAGCACGCGATCCTGCATCTGCTGTATATGCGGTTCTTCACCAAGGTGCTGCACGACATGGGCCTGGTCGACTTCGTGGAGCCGATGCGGCGCCTGCTGAACCAGGGCCAGGTCATCAATCAGGGCAAGTCGATGAGCAAGTCGCTGGGCAACGGGGTCGACCTGGGCGAGCAGATCGACGCGTACGGGGTCGACGCGGTCCGGCTGACGGTGGTGTTCGCCGGCCCGCCGGAGGAGGACATCGACTGGGCCGACCTGTCGCCGGGCGGTTCGGCGAAGTTCCTGCAGCGGGCCTACCGGCTGGCGGCCGACGTGTCGTCCGCGCCGGGGACTGATCCCACCGGTGGGGACGCCGGTCTGCGGCAACGCACCCACAAGCTGCTGGCCGAGATCGACGACTGTCTGGCCGGGCAGCGCTTCAACGTGGCGGTGGCCCGGGTGATGGAGCTGGTGAATGCGTCCCGCAAGGCGGTCGATGGTGGTCCCGGGCCGGCCGATCCCGCGGTGCGCGAGGCCGTCGAGGTGGTCACCGTGGTGCTGAGCCTGGTCGCCCCGTACGTTGCCGAGGAGATGTGGGAGCTGCTGGGTCATCCGCCCTCGGTCGCCAGTGCGACCTGGCCGACGGTGGACACGACGCTGCTGGTCACCGAAGCCGTCACCTGCGTGGTGCAGGTGCAAGGCAAAGTCCGAGCCCGGCTGGAGGTGGCACCCGACATCGCCGACGACGACCTGCGCAAGCTGGCGCTGGCAGCCGATGGTGTGGTCCGCAGCCTGGCCGGGCGGGGGATCGCAAAAGTCATCATCCGGGCGCCCAAGCTGGTCAGCATCGTGCCCGGTTAGACGGCGCGTCGAGCTGCAGATTTCGACCGGCTGGCCGAAATTGGTGGTGGTCGGGGACGGTGGGACCGTGGTTTTTGGCCGCCTGGTCGAAATTCGCGGTTGACCGGCCTCGGGGCCTCGGGACCTCGCGGCCTCGGGGTCTTCACCACCCTCAGCGTGGCGGTGCGCTGGTGCCCGTGGTTCCGGCGATCACGGCCCGGACCCCGAGGTGGTCGGTGTAGGGGACCTGGAACGTGTCGAACTCGGTCGCGGTCAACCGGTCGTTGACGAGCACGTGGTCGATGCCGAGCAAGGGCGGGATGCGGCGGTTCGCCGGGTAGGTGCGAATGAATCCGGCCCCGACCAGGTTGGCGGCACTGTCGTATCCGTCCCCGTAGAGCGCACGCATCGGCCCGTGGTCGTCGACGGCGTTGAAGTCGCCGGCGATCACCGTCGGGGTTGCGTCCTGAGCGATCAGCCAGGCTCGCAGCTGGGTGTGTTCGACGCTCCACAGCTTTCGACCGCAGAACGGATTGCACGGATGGACAGCGACGACCCTCAGTGGCCCCAGCTGCGGGGTCTCGACGGTGGCCGACCACTGCTGGAAGGAGCTGGTCGGCAAGGCCTCGGACGATGTGATCGGGTAACGGGAGAAGATCACCGAACCGGGCTCGGACTGCAGTGGGGCGCCGACCGCGTACGGGAAATCCTCGCGAAAGCTGAGCGGAAGGGTGTCCACCCAGCTCGGGCTCGCTTCGACAAAGGTCGCGACGTCAGCGCCGGTCGCCTGCTTCGCTACCGCTGTGGGGTCGGCCTTCTGGTGCACATTCAGACTGATGATCGTGATCGTGTGGGTGGTGACCGGCCGGGGGTTGGGCACGAATGCCGGTGCCTGCCAGGCTATCGAGGCCAGCAGTCCGGCGACGCTGACCAGCGTCAAACTCACCAGGCTCACTCGCGCCAGGTTCCCGCTCCGCCGCGCCCGGACAGCCGCGGCGCCGAGCAGCAGCACCGCGGGGACCCAGCCCAGCAGCGCGTACGGGATGAAGGACGCCAGTAGAGCCGGGAAGTCGTCGGTCGGCGGAACGATCCGGAGTGCGGCCCCGGCAAGAGCCGGGACCATCGCGAGGACGCCGAGAACGAGCAGCCAGGCCTGACCTGGTCGAACCGCGGCCGGCGTGTCCCAGGCGGCGTCTGATCGAGCCGGACGGCTTGTCATGGTCACGTGTCACCCCAGATCACAGGCACCAGGGTGCCGGATCGCACCAACCCGCGCGGTTCGGGCTCCAGCCCCCACCACAAGGTCCATCTCAGGCCCGGCGACGCGGCGCCGACGGGTTGGTGCGGACCATCTTGATCTCGACCGGGTGCGGCGGGTATGCGCTGTCGGACCGTTCCTCGGTGTCGCGCCACCCCCGGCTGCGATAGAAGCCACGAGCGGGCAGGTCGTCTTCCAGCACCCACAACCAGAGCTCGGCGGGTCCGGCCGCGATCAGCTCCTCGGTGACGAACTGCAACAGCAACGATCCGTACCCGTGGTTGGCGTATCGGGGGGAGACGGCCAGCTGCCGGAGTTGCCCGCGCCCGTCCCAGGCGACCAGTCCGACGGGTTCGCGGAACTCCTCCAGCACCCGGACGTGTACTCGTCGGTCCCGAAGCAGCCTGCGCCAGCGGCGGCGGGCGTCCTCGGTGGGATAACCATGAACGGTGGAGTCGACAACGCGGGCGAAGCTCGCTTCGTTCGCCGACCGCTCCAGCTGGGTGAGCAGGTCGCACTCACTCTGCCGGGCTCGTCGAATCCGCAGTCCGGTCTCGTCGTCCTCCAGCGGCGGATCGAACCGGTCCTGGAGACTCTCCAGCTCGGCGACGATCCGGTCCGCTCGGGTGGTGCGGCCCCGCTTCATCGCCGAGCGAGACTTCTGGATGCACCAGACTTCGGTCCGTGCCTCCTCAGTGCCGAGCACCAGCCCGTTCTCACCGGGCGCGATGACCGTCAGCTCGTCCCAGCCGATCTTCACCCGGCGGCCCGGATTGACCGTCTCGATACCCTCAGCGGTCGCGATCAGTCGTGGATACAGTCCGAACCGCCAGCCGTAGACGACCGCTGCGGCGGCGAGAACGACCAGGAACACCGAGATGGCGACGTCACCGGAGGTGAGGTAGGCCAGCACCGCCAGCGTCGGGACGCCGAGTCCGGCCACGACCACGAACACCCACACCCCCGCCAGGGTCGACGAGGCGACACGCCAGACCCGCCTGGTACGGACGGTCATGCTGAATGCTCCTCGGTGTCCGTTCCCTCGTGGGGACCGACGCAATGCTGGTATGGCGGGTCCGCGATGTCTGACGCCCTAGGGTGTCGCCATGGCTGGCGTCGTCGTGGTGACCGACTCTACGTCTTCGCTGACTCCTGAGGTCGCCGACGAGGCAGGCGTGGTCGTCGTCCCGTTGCAGGTGATCGTGGATGGTACGAGCCGACCGGAAGCCTTTCGCTCGGGCCCGACGGCGCTGACTCCTGGCCAGGTCGCTGCCGCTTTGCGGGAAGGCCGGGCGGTGTCGACCTCACGGCCATCGCCCGAGGCGTTCTCCGCGGCGTACGCCGAAGCGATGTCGCGGGGTGCGGATGCGATCGTGTCGATCCATCTCAGCGGATCGATCTCCGGCACGGTGGATGCTGCCGTGGTGGCCGGACGGTCCACGAGCGTGCCGGTGACCACGGTGGACAGCCGCACGGTGGCGTCGGCTTGTGGATTCGCG
>JAKDLH010000214.1 GCA_030452945.1 Microlunatus sp.
GCTGGCGCTGGCGCTGTTCACTGTTCTCGATGGGACCCGGGGACTGGCGTCGGCGGCGCTCGCCTCGGCGATGGTGCTGTTCTTCTACGGAGTGGGCCAGCTGGTGATGGTGGCGTTCGCCGACGCCGGCGCCCGGACTCTGCTGGCGGTGTCGATGGCCAGCTACACCGCCCGAGTCGTGATCCTCGGTCTGGTGCTGGTGATCTACAACCGGCACTCCGAGGCGTTCCCAGCGCTGTGGCCGATGGCCGTCTTCGTCAGCACCATCATTGTGGTCGTCGGCTGGATCGCCGTCGAGATCTGGGTGTTCAGCCGCTTGCGGATCGGCGCGTACGACACCGAGTACGTCGCGCCGCCGGTCGAGGAGGGCCAGCAGTGAGCGCCGCGACAAAGACCCCCGGGACCCGACGTGTCCAGCGGCCGAGGCCGTCACAGCGGGCTGCTAGCGTGTCCCTCGCCCTGAAGCGGAGTGCTCAGGCGCAGCAGGAGGGGGGTCAGGTGCACAGCTACGCAATCGGCATGAACGAAGGCATGCGCGTGCTGTCCTACCTGATCGCCGGTGTCGGGCTGTACGGCGGACTGGGCTGGCTCGCCGATCGTCTGCTGGGCACCGGATTCGGGCTACCGGTGGGCATCGTGCTCGGTGCCGCCATCGCGGCGTACGTGATCATCCGCCGCTTCGGCGGTTTCGAGGCGACGACCGAGACGGTGTCGGACGCCGCGAATGGAGAGGGAGCGCGTTGAGTCTGCTGATCGCGGGGCTGCTGCCGCTGGAGACCGGAGGCGACACCTACCGTCCGCCCAGTGCCGACGACTTCACCTTGCCGCCGTTCTTCCCGGGGATGCCCTGGTTCGACAAGTACATGCTGCAGGCCATCGTCGCCACAGTCTTGATCATTATCTTCTGGCTGGTGATGGCTCGCAAGAAGCAGATGGTGCCCAGCAAGGGCCAGTTCCTCGGTGAATCGGCCTACTTCTTCGTCCGCAACTCGATCGCCCGGGACAATCTCGGTCACGACTTCCGCAAGTTCCTGCCGTGGCTGATCGCACTGTTCTCTTTCGTGTTGTTGAACAACCTCTGGGGCATCTTCCCGCTCACTGTGATGCCGACCACGGCACACGCCGGCTGGGCCTACGGACTGGCCATCATGGTGTGGGTCGTCTACAACGCGGTCGGCATCGCCAAGCACGGCTTCTTCGGCTATCTCAAGCTGGCCACCCTGCCGGCCGGCGTCCCGGTCTTGATGTGGTGGCTGACCATCCCGCTGGAGTTCTTCTCCAACATTCTCGTCCGCCCGATCACCCTGGCGCTGCGGCTCTTCGCCAACATGTTCGCCGGTCACCTGACGTTGCTGGTGTTCATCCTCGGCGGGGAGTTCCTGCTGCTGCACGGCGGCAGCATCGTCAACCACGTCGCCGGCGGGGTCTCGTTGGTCTTCAGTCTGGCCATCTTTGCCCTGGAACTCTTCGTCCAGGCCCTGCAGGCCTTCATCTTCACCGTGCTGACCGCGGTGTATCTCGCCTCGTCGCTGGCCGACGAACACTGATCCCCGTCCGCGACCACCACGAGTTCGCCCACCCAGATTCGGCTGGAACCCCAGCGGAACCCGAAAGGAAAGACTGTTCATGACTCCACTGGAGCTCACCGGCTCACTCGGCATCGTCGGCTACGGCCTCGCCGCCATCGGCCCCGGCATCGGCATCGGCCTGATCTTCGCCTCCGTCATCCAGGGCACCGCCCGCCAGCCCGAGGCCCGTGGCGCCATGATGGGCACGGCCTGGATCGGTTTCGCCCTGACCGAGGCCCTCGCGATCATCGGCATCGCGCTGGCCTTCGTCTTCGGCGGCCTGTGATCTGACCGCCATGATCTCGCTGCTCATCCCGTACGCCACCAATCCACTGATCCCGGATCTCGTGGAGGTCGTGGCTTCCGTGGTGTTCGTGGTCATCCTCACGGTGATCATCGCCAAGTTCGTGGTACCCCGGTTCGAAGCCACGTACGCCGAGCGGACCGCCGCCATCCAGGGCGGCATGGAGAAGGCCGAAAAGGCGCAGGCCGAAGCCGAGGCGGCGCTCAAGCAGTATCAGGCGCAGTTGGCCGAAGCGCGCTCCGAAGCGGCCAAGATCCGCGAAGACGCCAAGAGCCAGGGGACTCAGATCATCGCCGACCTGCGCGAGCAGGCCCAGGCCGAGGCGACGCGGATCCGGCAGTCCGCGGAGGCTCAGCTGGAGGCCGAACGGACCCAGGTGATGACCCAGCTGCGCGGCGAAATCGGTGGCCTGGCCACCACCCTCGCCGGCCGGATCGTGGGCGAGGCGCTGGACGATGACGAACGGGCCCGCCGGACAGTGGACCGCTTCCTGGCCGACCTGGAGTCCGACGATGCCCGCTCCGAGTCCCACGTACCGGCTGGGTCCTGATGGCTGAGCCGGACGACCGCCTCGGGGCCGGGGACCACCTCCTCGACGAGCGCGAGATCAGCGACGAGCTGGCGCACGAGCTGTTCGCGGTCGTGGACGCCTTGGAGGAATCGCCGACCCTGCGTCGCGTCGTGACCGATCCGGGAACCGCGCCGCCGGCGCGCAGCGAGTTCATCGCCGCTGTGCTCGGGGACAAGGTGTCGACCGGCTGCGTCGATCTGGTGGCCGAGGCCGTCCGTCGCCGTTGGTCCGGCGGTCGGACCTTCGCGGCCGCGCTGGAGCGGCAGGCGGTCCGGGCCCAACTGGTGCTGGCCGATCGGGCCGGTCAACTGGACGAGACCGAGGACGAGCTGTTTCGGTTCGCCCGGCTGGTCGAAGCGGACACCGGTCTGCGCAACGCCCTGGGCGACCGGACGGTCGACCGCTCCTCCCGGGAGGAGCTGGTCTCGCAGTTGCTGGAGGGCAAGGTCACGCCGGCAACGATCGTGCTGGCCAAGCGGGCGGTTGCTGCGCGCGAGCGGTCCTTCGGGCACACGCTGGAGGGCTACATCACCCTCGCCGCCGCGCAGAAGGATCGGGTGATCGCGACCGTGCGGGTCGCCCGGCCGCTGAGCGCCGAGCAGCAGCAACGGTTGCGTGCCGGCCTGACCCGACAGATCGGCCGCGACATCGCTCTGCAAATGGTCATCGATCCGGACCTGTTGGGCGGGGTTCGGGTCGAATTCGGCACCGAAGTCATCGAGGGCACCGTCGCCGGTCGGCTGGCCGAGGCGCGCAAGCTCTTCTCGTGACCGACCACACTGACGACCAGGCCAACACTGACAAGCACGACGAACTGACGAAGATCGGATGAGGACATCATGGCGGAACTGACGATTCGACCGGAGGAGATCCGGGAGGCGCTGGACCGGTTCGTCCAGAACTACCAGCCCGAGACCTCAACCCACGAGGAGGTCGGCACGGTCGTCACCTCCGGTGACGGCATCGCCCGGGTCGAAGGACTGCCGTCGGCCATGGCCAACGAGTTGCTGGAGTTCGAGAACGGTGTCGTGGGCATCGCGTTGAACCTCGACGTGCGCGAGATCGGCGTGGTGGTGCTCGGCGACTCCGAGGGGATCGAGGAGGGCCAGTCGGTGCGCGGCACCGGCGACATCTTGTCGGTGCCGGTCGGCGACGGCTATCTCGGGCGCACCGTGAACGCCATGGGCGAGCCGATCGACGGCCTCGGCGAGATCACCGACATCGACGAGCGGCGTCCGCTGGAGTTGCAGGCCGCTGGCGTGATGGATCGGCAGGAGGTCCGGCAGCCGCTGCAGACCGGCATCAAGGCCATCGACGCGATGATCCCGATCGGCCGCGGTCAGCGGCAGTTGATCATCGGTGACCGAAAGACCGGCAAGACCGCGATCGCCATCGACACGATCATGAACCAGAAGACGGCTTGGGAGTCCGGCGATCCGGAGCAGCAGGTGCGCTGCATCTACGTCGCGATCGGCCAGAAGGGCTCGACCATCGCCTCCATCCGGAGCGCTTTGGAGGACGCCGGAGCGCTGGCCTATACCACCATCGTGCACTCGCCGGCCTCCGACCCGGCCGGTTACAAGTACATCGCCCCGTACGCGGGCTCGGCGATCGGCCAGCACTGGATGTACCAGGGCAAGCACGTGCTGATCGTGTTCGACGACCTGTCCAAGCAAGCCGAGGCGTACCGGGCCATGTCGCTGTTGTTGCGTCGCCCGCCCGGTCGCGAGGCCTACCCCGGCGACGTGTTCTACCTGCACAGCCGGCTGCTGGAGCGTTGCGCCAAGCTGTCCGACGAGCTGGGGGCTGGTTCGATGACCGGCCTGCCGATCATCGAGACCAAGGCCAACGACGTATCCGCCTACATCCCGACCAACGTCATTTCGATCACCGATGGTCAGATCTTCTTGCAGTCCGACCTCTTCAACGCCAACCAGCGTCCGGCCATCGACGTCGGCGTCTCGGTCTCCCGGGTCGGTGGCGCCGCCCAGATCAAGGCCATGAAGAACGTGGCCGGTTCACTGAAGTTGGAGTTGGCGCAGTATCGCGACATGGAGGCGTTCGCGATGTTCGCCTCCGATCTGGACGCGACCAGCCGCCGTCAGCTCGATCGCGGCGGTCGCCTGGTCGAGCTGCTGCGCCAGCCGCAGTACTCGCCCTATCCGGTCGAAGAACAAGTCGTCTCGGTGTGGGCGGGCCTGCAGGGCCTGATGGACGAGGTGCCGGTCAACGACGTGCTGCGGTTCGAGCGTGAGTTGCTGGAGTACCTGAGACACAACGGCAACGCGCTGGCCAATATCCGGGAGTCGAAGGTCTTCGACGACGACACCGCCGAGGCGCTGCGCGGCCATGTCGAGGAGTTCAAGCAGGGCTTCCAGACCTCGGAGGGCAAGCTGCTCGCCGGCCACGAAGAGCACCAGCCACTCGAGGAAGACGCCGTCGACCACGAGCAGATCGTCAAACAGAAGCGGTCGTGACAGCGCGAGCCAAGGGGGAGTGAACCCATGCCAGCGAGTTTGAGGGAGCTGCGACAGCGCCGCGCCTCGGTCACCACCATCAAGAAGGTGACCCGGGCGATGGAGCTGATCGCCTCCTCCCGGATCGTCAAGGCGCAGCAGCGGGCCAAGGCGGCGACGCCGTACGCCCGGGCGCTGACCCGAGCGGTCTCGGCCGTGGCCACCGACGCTCCGGAAATCGACCATCCGCTCACTACCCCCGTCTCCAATCCGAGCGCAGCGGCGATCCTGACCATCACTTCCGACCGCGGTCTCGCCGGGGCCTTTTCGTCCTCGGTGATCAAGCGGAGTGCGCAGTTGCGCGAGCTGCTGGAGCGTCGCGGCTACCGGGTCCAGCGATTCGTGTCCGGTCGGAAGGCCATCGCGTACGCGACTTTCCGCCGGTTGGAGATGCACCGGAAGTGGGAGGGCTTCTCCGACAGCCCCACCTACGCCGAGGCGCGGGAGATCGCCGACGCGTTGATCGAGTCGTTTTTGACGCCGACCGAGGAGGGGGGGGTGGACGAGATCCACTTCGTCTACACCCGGTTCGTCTCGATGCTGACCCAGACCCCGACCGTTCTCCGGCTGTTGCCGTTGGAGGTGGTGAGCAGTGAGGACGCGGACGAGAAACCCGAGCTGCACCCGCTGTACGACTTTGAGCCGGACTACGAAACCGTCCTGGACGAGTTGTTGCCGCTCTACGTGGCCAGCCGGGTGTACTCCTGCCTGCTGCAGTCCGCGGCCTCGGAGTTGGCCAGCCGGCAGCGGGCGATGAAGTCGGCGACCGACAACGCCCAGGATCTGATCGAGCGATTGACTCGGGAGGCGAACCAGGCTCGGCAGTCCGAGATTACCCAGGAGATCAGTGAGATCGTCGGTGGGGCGGCCGCCCTGGCCGAAGCCAGCGCCGGCGTCGACTAGACCATCGAGCACCATCACCACCACGAGCACGCACACGAGGTAACGAGGGATCATGACCGCAGTTGCAGAAGAGACCACTATCGAAGCTCCGGCCGGCGGGGTCGGCCGGGTCTCCCGGGTGATTGGCCCGGTCGTCGACGTCGAGTTCCCGGTCGACCAGATGCCCGACATCTACAACGCCCTGCTGGTGGAGACCACCGTGAGCGGGGAGACCCACACCATGACTATGG
>JAKDLH010000215.1 GCA_030452945.1 Microlunatus sp.
CGAACTCAGCAGCCCCCGCTACCCAAATCCCCACCCCCGCTTACCCCCCGCGGGGGCCGGGGCCCCCGCTGCTGGTTCACGGGGCGCTTCGCGTCTGGCTTATCGATCGCCGCTGGCTGAGATCATCAGTCCACCGGCTCGACGGTGAACAGGTGGTGGCCGTGTGTCACCTGGGCACCCGGCGTGGCGGTGACGGCGGTGACCCGACCGGCAAAGGGTGCCCGCACCATGAGCTCCATCTTCATCGCCTCCAGCGAGCCCAGCACCTGACCGGATTCGACCAGGTCCCCGACGTCTACCGTGACCTCGATCACGACTGAGGGCATCGGTGCGGTGATCACGCCGTCACCGGCCGCGACGGCGTGATCGACGAAGAGATCCGGTCGAGCGAAGACGAAACGCTGACCGTGACGCACCACCTCGACCTGGTGCGCTGTGACTTCGACGACCGCGTCGAGAGCCGGACGGGGCGGCGTCGACACTGTCAGCACGGTATCGTCGAGTTCGACCTGCAGAGGTGCGGCGGGAGCAGCCAGCCGCCAGCCGTCGGCCCGGAACGGACCATTCCCGGCCGTCTCGACCGCCAGACCGGCCAGCGCCTCGGCGGCGATCGTCTGGGCCGACTTCGAGTCCGGTGGGGCAATCGTCGTCCGGTCCAGCCAACCGGTGTCGATGGCGGCATCGGCGAACTCCTCACTCGCCACTAGAGCGCGCACGAAGCCGGTGTTGGTAGTGAGACCCAAGACCACACTGTCGTCCAGGGCAGCAACCAGGGCTCGGCGCGCGGCCTCCCGGTCCCGGCCGTGGACAATGATCTTGGCCAGCATCGGGTCGTACGCGGTGGAGACGGTCTGACCCGACCGCAGGGCCTCGTCAACCCGCACCCCCGCGCCGTCGGGCCAGCGGACCATCGTCGCCGTACCGGCTTGCGGAAGAAACTCCTGATAGGGATCCTCGGCGTAGATCCGGGCCTCGATCGCGTGCCCGTCCCGGACGATCTCGTCCTGGCCCAGCGCGAGTCGCTCCCCCGACGCGATCCGCAGTTGCCACTCGACCAGGTCGAGACCACCACAGATCGCCTCCGTCACCGGGTGCTCCACCTGCAGCCGGGTGTTCATCTCCAGAAAAAAGAACTCCTGGGTGCGCGGATCGAGCAAGAACTCCACCGTGCCCGCGTTGACGTAGCCGACCTCTCGGGCCAGGTCGACCGCCGCCTCCGTGATGGCCGACCTCAGGTGTTCGGCCAGGGTTGGTGCCGGCGCCTCTTCGATCACCTTCTGGTGCCGTCGTTGCACCGAGCAGTCCCGCTCGTGCAGGTGCAGCACCTGACCTCCCATGTCGGCGAGGATCTGGACCTCGATGTGGCGGCCGCGCTCCACGAAGGTCTCGATCAGCAGGGTGTCGTCGCCGAACGCGGACCTCGCCTCTCGCCGGGCGGATGCGATCGAGGAGGTGAGGGTGGCGGCCGAGCCGACGATCCGCATCCCCTTGCCGCCGCCACCCGCCGCGGCTTTGACCAGCACCGGGAAGCTCATCTTCCCCGGCGGGCTGTCGATGGCGTACGACGGGATGACCGGCACCCCGGCGTGCTGCGCGATCTCGCGGGCCGCGTCCTTGCGACCCATCTGCTCCATCACCTCGGCCGGTGGGCCGACGAAGACCAGACCGGCGCGGGAGACCGCCGCAGCGAACCCGGCCTGCTCGGACAAGAATCCGTACCCCGGATGAATGGCGACCACCGTCGCGGACAGCGCGGCCGCAACCACGGCGTCGACGTCGAGATAGCTGGCGATCCGGACCGCGGCGTCGGCCATCTGCACGTGCGGTGCGCCGGCATCGGCGTCGGTGTAGACCGCGACGCCACGGATTCCCAGCCGGCGGCAGGTTTGCAGCACCCGGACCGCGATCTCGCCCCGGTTGGCCACCAGCAGCGAGTCGAACATCTGGTTCTCGACCATGATCACATCCGGAAGATCCCGTAGCTGGGGGCGGCGATGTCGGTCCGGGCCGCGATCTGAAGTCCCATCCCAAGTACGCGGCGGGTGTCGGCCGGGTCGATCACCCCGTCGTCCCAGAGCCGGGCGGTCGAGTAGTAGGGCGACCCCTGTTCCTCGTACTGTTGACGAATGGGGCCGGTGAACGCCGCCTCGTCCGCGGCCGACCACTCCTGTCCGGAAGCCTCGATCCCTTCCCGACGCACCGTCGCCAGCACCGAGGCCGCCTGCTCGCCGCCCATCACCGAGATCCGGGCGTTGGGCCACATCCACAAGAACCGGGGATCGTAGGCCCGACCGCACATGCCGTAGTTGCCGGCACCGAAGGAGCCCCCGATCACGACCGTGAGCTTCGGCACCACCGAGCAGGACACGGCGGTGACCAGCTTCGCCCCGTCCTTGGCGATACCGCCGTGCTCATAGGACTTGCCCACCATGAACCCGCTGATGTTCTGCAGGAAGACCAGGGGGATGCGGCGGGAGTTGCACAGCTCGACGAAATGCGCGCCCTTCAGCGCCGACTCACTGAACAGGATTCCGTTGTTGGCCACGACCCCGACCTGATGTCCCCAGATCTGGGCGAAGCCGCAGACCAGGGTCTCGCCGTAAAGCCTCTTGAACTCGGCCAGCCGGCTGCCGTCGACGACTCGGCGGATGACGTCGCGAACCTCGTACGGGGTCCGAGAGCTGATCGGGACCACCTCCGATAGACCGGCTGGGTCCTCGACCGGCTCCTCGGCCGCGGTAACGGCGGGTTGCGGGTCATCGGTGGTGGCGATGATCGACCGGACGATCGCCAGCGCGTGCGCGTCGTCGGTGGCCAGGTGGTCCACCACCCCGGAAACGCGCGCGTGCACCTCTCCCCCACCGAGCTCCTCCGCGGTCACCACCTCCCCGGTCGCCGCCTTCACCAGTGGCGGGCCACCGAGGAAGATCGTGCCTTGGTCGGCCACGATCACGCTCTCGTCGGACATGGCCGGCACATACGCCCCACCGGCGGTGCAGGACCCCATCACCGCCGCCACCTGCGGGATCCCGCGAGCCGACAGGTTGGCCTGGTTGAAGAAGATCCGACCGAAGTGATCGCGGTCGGGGAACACCTCGTCCTGCAGAGGCAGATACGCTCCACCGGAATCGACCAGGTAGACGCACGGCAGCCGGTTCTGGTCCGCGATGGTCTGGGCGCGGAGGTGCTTCTTCACCGTGATCGGGTAGTACGTGCCCCCCTTGACCGTCGCGTCGTTGGCCACGATCATGCACAGGCGACCCTCGATCCGCCCGATCCCGGTGACGATCCCGGCACTCGGTACGACGTAATCCCCGCCGTACATCCCGTACGCCGCCAACGGTGCGACCTCCAGGAACGGGCTGCCCGGATCGAGCAGTCGGTCGACCCGGTCCCGGACCAGTAGCTTGCCGCGGTCGGTGTGGCGCCGGCGCGCCGCCTCGCTGCCACCGCGCCGCACGATGGCCAGTCGGCCGCGAAGCTCGTCGACGAGATCGGCCAAACCGGCGGCGGTCACGCGAGGTCCAACCTCGGCTCGGTCTTGGCCACAACCTCGTCCGCTCCGACCCCGGGAGCCAGCTCCATCAGCACGAGCCCGGCGCCGTCTGGCCGGATGTCGATCACGGCCAGATCGGTGATGACGCGCTGCACCACCCCGCGTCCGGTGAGCGGCAGCGAGCAGCGGCTCACGATCTTGTACGAGCCATCCTTGGCCACGTGCTCCATCAGCACCACGACCTTCTTGGCTCCGTGGACCAGGTCCATGGCCCCACCCATGCCCTTGATCATCTTGCCCGGGATCATCCAGTTGGCGATGTCGCCGGTCGCCGAGACCTGCATCGCCCCGAGGATGGCCGCGTCGATCTTTCCACCCCGGATCATCCCGAACGAGAGCGCCGAGTCGAAGAAGGCGGCTCCCGGACGGACAGTGACGGTCTCCTTGCCCGCGTTGATCAGGTCGGGATCCTCCTCACCCTCGTACGGGTACGGGCCGACCCCGAGAATGCCGTTCTCCGACTGCAGCACCAGCTCGACCTCGTCGGAGACGAAGTTGGGCACCAGCGTCGGCAGCCCGATCCCCAAGTTGACGTAGTCTCCGTCTCGCAGCTCGGCGGCGGCGCGCGCCGCCATCTCTTCCCGGGTCCAGCTCACTGGGCTCCCTCCTGCCGACGCGGCCGGACGGTCCGTCGCTCGATCCGCTTCTCCACCGCTTGGTCGGCGGTCAGCGGCACCACGCGGTGGACGAACACGCCGGGGAGATGCACCTGGTTTGGGTCGATCGCGCCCGGCTCGACCAGCTCCTCGACCTCGGCGATCGCGGTCACCCCGCACATCGCCGCCAACGGGTTGAAGTTGCGTGCCGAATCCCGGAAGACCAGGTTGCCGTGTCGGTCCCCGCGCCGGGCCCGGACCAGACCGAAGTCGGCCACGAGTGCCCGCTCCAGCACGAACTCGTGGTCGCCGTCACGGGTGGCGAACGTCTGGGTCTGCTTGGCCGGCGACGCCACCGCCACCGAGCCCGAGGCGTCGTAGCGCCACGGCAGACCACCATCGGCAACCTGGGTGCCCACGCCGCTGGCGGTGAAGAAGGCGGGAATACCCGAGCCGCCGGCGCGCATCCGCTCCGCCAGGGTCCCCTGCGGAGTCAGCTCGACCTCGAGTTCCCCCGATAGGTACTGCCGGGCGAACTCACGGTTTTCGCCCACGTAGGAGGCGATCACGCGCCGCAGCCGTCCAGCCCCGAGCAGCAGCCCCAAGCCCCAGTCGTCGACGCCGGCGTTGTTGGAGATCACCTCGAGGTCGCCGACCCCGCTGTCGAACAGCGCCAAGATCAACCGCGAGGGGATGCCGCAGAGCCCGAACCCACCGACCGCGAGCGAGGAACCCTCGACGACGTCAGCGACCGCCTCGGCCGCGGAACTGACCACCTTGTCCACGTACGCTCCCACCCACCTCTCGAACCGACAGCGGCGCACCCAGTTCGGCGACGACGGCGGCGGTCATGGTGGCCATGCGCTCACACAACCTTGACGGCCGCCGAGTGGGGCGGTGTGCGCAGGAGCCTACAAGCCGGGCCGCCGGTTGGCTCTGGCGGGCGCACCCCGGTCCCGCGATCTGTCCTGAACCAACAGCTGCTCGGGTTTGCCGGATCTGCACCCGCTGCCGCCCGAGCAACTCCGCCAAACCCGAGCAGCTCTGGGCCTGCTGCGCCGGGGAGTAGCGTGGGGGGTCAAAGCACCCGGCAGCCATCACCCAGCGGCATCTGTCCGGGGCCCTTCCGCCGCCGGAAGAAGGCGCCATGTCCGATCGTGCGGCCGTTTTGGCCAGTTTGGCGCGCGTAGTGGCGGCCTCACCGAGTGATGAGCCCCTGACCCGGCGGATGTGCCGCGCCTGCGTGGCGATCTTGGGCGTGGAGGGCGGATCGATCACGCTGTCCTACGACACCCCGCAACGGATCACTCTGTGCGCGACCGACGATCTCGCTGAGCGGCTGGACGACCTGCAGGAGGTGATCGGTGAGGGACCAAGCTACTGGGCGTACGCACAAGGTCAACAGGTGCACACCGAAGTCGACGGCGGCGCGGACGCCCGCTGGCCGCAGTTCGCCGAGGCGGTCAAACGAGAGATCGGATCGATGTGCATCTACGCGGTGCCGATCATCCCCGGAGCTGAGGTGATCGGGGTCTCGACGTTCTACCGTCGAGATCGCGCCGACCTGCTGCTCGACCCTGACACCCGCCGGCTGTTGATCAACGCGGTCGGAGTCGCGCTGCTGGGGGACCCGGCGCTGACCGCGACAGCCGACGAATCGCAGTCCTGGACGGGGCGCGCCGAAGTCAGTCAGGCGACCGGCATGGTGATGGCCCAGTTGCGGCTGGCTCCAGCCGACGCCTTGGCGTTGTTGCGGGCTCACGCCTACGCCCAGAGCACGTCCCTGAGCGAGGTGAGCGCCGCCGTGGTGACGAGACGGCTCGACTTCACGGCGACGGACTAGTAGCGTGTCGCCGTTAATTCTATGGCTATTTGGTGTAGTGGTGTTGTTC
>JAKDLH010000018.1 GCA_030452945.1 Microlunatus sp.
GAGTTGCACCCGCCCCACTGACCGGTCTGCGCGCCCACGCCCACCTCACGTAACAGGTCGATCACGCCCGCACCCGCGGCGGACCCCGTCCGCTACGCTCAACACCATTCGTCCCTGCCGACCCGTCCTGCGGAACGACGCAGTACGCACCGTGTCTAGGCGCACCGTGTCAAGGCACACCGTGTTAAGGCGTACCGCGTCAAGCCGTTTGGGACTGGTCTGGCCCAGCATCGATGGGAGTTCGTATGCGAAGAACCAAGTGGACCGCCCTCGCCGCCATGGTGGCGTCCGTGGCCCTGGTCACGGCGTCTTGCAGCAGCACCGACGAGTCCAGCAGTTCCGGCAGCCCGGCGCCCGCGGCGTCGAGCGAGGGCGGCGGCGGGGGGGCTGGTGCCTCCAAGGCGTTCCAGTTCGGCTACGTGCTGCCGGAGACCGGTGACCTGGCCTACCTCGGGCCGCCGCAGATTCAGGCCACCAAGTACGCCATGTCGCTGATCAACAAGGCCGGTGGAGTCAACGGCAAGAAACTGCCGCCGGTCGTCGCCGGCGACGAGGCCAACGACGCGGCGCTCGCCGCGCAGGCCGCCACCAAGGAGATCAACGAACCGGTGAACGCCATCGTCGGCGCGGCGGCGACCGGCATGACGATGGCCATCATCGACAAGGTCACCTCAGCTGGCATCGCCCAGTGCTCCGGCTCCAATACCGGAATCATCCTTACCGATTACAAGGGCAAGATGGGTCCGGACGGAAACCAGCTGTACTTCCGCACCGCGCCGTCCGACGCACTACAGGGACCGGTGCTGGGTAACCAGATCGTGTCCGACGGCCACAGCCAGGTCGCGATCCTGGCCCGCGCCGACGACTACGGTAAAGGACTGGCCCAGGCCACCGCGGACGCCATCAAGGCGGCCGGCGGCACCGTGGTGATGAACGAATCCTACGACCCGAAGACGACCGACTTCTCCGGCATCGTGCAGAAGGTCAAGGCGGCCAATCCGGACGCGGTCGTGACGGTCTCTTTCGATGAAGGCTGGCAACTTCTCAAAGGTCTGTTCGCGGCGGGTCTGACCCCGAAGAAGGTCGGAGTCTACGGCGCCGACGGCATGTCCAGCACCACGGCACCGGCCAGCACCTGGAAGAGCGACCCGAGCATCGTGGACGGGATGAAGGGCACCGCACCGGCGTCGGTGAACAACCCGGCGTTCATCAAGGATCTGAAGGCGTTCGCACCGGATCTGAAGGAGACTCAGTTTGCGCCGCAGGTGTTCGACTGCGTGAACATCTTCGCGCTGGCCGCCGATCAGGCGAAGTCCAACAACGCCAGGGACTGGTCCAAGGAGGTCATCGGCGTGACCAAGGACGGCACCGAGTGCCAGAGCTACGCCGAGTGCAAGAAGCTGATCGATGCCGGCACCGACATCCACTACGTGGGGGCGTCCGGTGACCTGTCGTTCAACGACCACGGCGAACCCGGCAAGGCCACCATCCAGATCTACGAGTACCACGACGGTGGCAAGTTCAAGGTGATCGGCACCGAGGTCTCCCAGACCAGTTGACCACCACCACCCCGCCGTGGTGATCCACGGCTGAGACAGCGACCGGCCCCGCCACCACGGCGGGGCCGGTTCTGCTTGCTCAGCTGGGTGGTGCTGGGCTCAGTCCCCGACGCGGGCCAGGGTGCCCAAATAGAGTTCGATCACCTTGGGGTCGTTGAACAGCTCCGTCCCGGTGCCGGTATAGGCATCCCGCCCCTGGTCGAGAACGTAGCCGCGGTGAGCCACTTCCAGGCACCGACGAGCGTTCTGCTCCACCATCAAGATGGTCACCCCAGACTCGTTGATCGTCTTGATCGACTCAAACACCGAATCCTGCATGATCGGCGACAGGCCGGCCGACGGCTCGTCCAGGAACAACACCTGCGGGTCGGTCATCAGGGCGCGGCCCATGGCGACGACCTGCCGCTCGCCACCGGACAGTGATCCGCACTTCTGGGCTCGCCGGTCGTGCAGCACCGGGAACATGGACGTAATCGTTTGGTAGCGGCCACCGTATTCCTTGGGCCGAAGGTATAGGCCCATCTGCAGGTTCTCCTCGATGCTCAAGGAGGGGAACACGTTGTTGTTCTGCGGGACGTAGCCCAGGCCACGGGCCACGAGCGTGTGCGCGGGCAGCGAGCTGATGTCCTCCTCCCCGAGCAGCACCTTCCCCGACCGTACAGTGACCAGGCCGAACATCGCCTTGATCAGCGTGGACTTGCCGGCGCCGTTGGGGCCGATGATGCCGACCAGCTCACCCTTGCCAGCGTGCACGCTGCAACCGTTGAGAATGTTGACACCCGGAACATACCCAGCGACTAGATCGACCGCGGCCACCACGGCATCTCCGTCGACTGGCTTCGCCGGGGGCGGGTGTGGCTCGATCGGCTCGTCGGTCATTCCTCCTGCTTCCTGGGCAACGCCCGCTGCGAGCCGAGATAGGCGTCGACGACGGCTTGGTTGGACCGGATGTCGTCCGGACGGCCCTCGGCGATGACCCGGCCTTCGGCGAAACAGACGATCCAGTCACTGATGCTCATGATGACGTCCATGTCGTGCTCGACCAGGATGACGGTGGTGCCCCCGTCCCGCAGCGCCTGGATATGGCCGAGCAGGGACTGGGTCAGGGCCGGGTTCACGCCGGCCATTGGCTCGTCCAGCATCAACAGGTCGGGCTGGACCATCATCGCCCTGGCCATCTCCAGCAGCTTGCGCTGACCGCCCGACATGGTTCCGGCGAACTGGTCACGCATGTGCGCGAGGTTGAAGTGTTCCAGCAGGTTGTCGGCGCGCACCTCGATCTGCTTGTCTTGGGCGCGCCACAGCGGGCGGATCAGGGACGGCAGGAAGTGCTCGCCGAGCTGATCGGTCGCGCCGAGCATCATGTTCTCCAGCGCGGTCATCCTGGTCAGCGCCTTGGTCAGCTGGAACGTACGCACCATGCCCAGCCGGGCAATGCGGTTCGCCGAGAGGCCGGCCATCTCACGGCCGTTGAAGCGCCAGGTGCCACTCGTCGGCTTGTCGAATCCGGAGACCACGTTGAAGAACGTCGACTTGCCTGCGCCATTTGGCCCGATCAGCGCGGTGAGCGTGCCGCGCTGGACCTCCAGGTGCTCCACATCGACGGCCAGCAGACCGCCGAACCGACGGCTTACCTTCTTAGCCACCAAGATCGGGTCCGGCTTGCTGGAACCGGGTTCGGCCGCTACCGAGGCCAGGGCCTGAGCGGCGGCGCTCGCCGCTAGGTCTTGCTCCTGCTCATGGTGCAGGACTCTTTCCCGTTCCTGCGCGATCGACTCATCGACCGACTCCGACTGCGCGGCCGTTGCGCCGGCGCGTGGGCCGGGGTTCCGGTCAGCGGACCTCAAGGCGCATCTCCTCTGGATCTCCGAGGATGCCGGCCGGACGGAACACCATCAGCAGCATCAGGATCAGGCCGACGATCGCAATGCGGGCGGCGCCGGTGTTGGCGCCCGGGAACAGCTCCCCGAGAAAGGCGCCGAGGAAGCTGAACAGGAACCAGAAGATGACCGCGCCGACCACCGGTCCGATGATGCGCCCGGCCCCCCCGAGGGTCATGATGACCCACAGGTAGAAGGTGACCTTCGGATCGAAGTTGTTGGGGAACTGGGTGGAGATGTCCATCGTGTACATGACGCCCGCCAGACCACCCAAGACACCGCCGAGCACCAGGCTTTGCAACTTGTAGCCGTACACGCTCTTGCCCAAGCTGCGGGCGGCGAGTTCGTCCTCGCGCACCGAACGGAGCACCCGGCCCCACGGGCTCCGCATCAGCAAGAAGACCAGCACGCAGGCCAGCGCCACCAGGGACCAGGTGACCAGCATCACCCACAGCGCCGACGAGGTGTACTGGAACGGACCCAGCTGATAGGTCCCGTTCGGGATCGGGTTCAGCGCGTTGAACTCGTTGTTGGTGGGCCCCAGACCGAACGCACCGTTGGTGACCGGCTCGGTGTAGGTCGAGTTGAAGAACAGCCGCAGGACCTCCCCGGCCGCGATAGTCGCGATGGCCAGGTAGTCGCCGCGTAATCGCAGGGTCGGGATGCCCAGGATCAACGCGACCACGACGGAGGCGAGGATGGCGACCAGGATCCCCCACCACAGCGACAGGCTGAAGGTGACCACGGCGACGCCGACGCCGTACGCGCCGACCAGCATGAAGGCTACCTGCCCGAAGTTCAGCAGTCCGGTGTACCCAAAATGGAGGTTCAGGCCCACGGCGGCCAGCGCGTAGATGGCCGCGAACGGGCCGATCATGTCGCTCAGCGCGCTGGAGAAGATCCCCACCCAATCCATCCCGACGCCCCTATCCGGCCCGCTGCAGCTTGCCGAGGATGCCTTGCGGACGCACCAGCAACACCCCGATCAAGACCAGCATCGCCCAGGCGTATTCCAGTTCGGCCGGGAACCAGACCGTGGAGAACTGGGCTACCAAGCCGACGACGATGCTGCCGAGCATGGCGCCGTAGGCGCTGCCGAGGCCGCCGAGGATCACCCCGGCGAACATCAGCAACAGCAGGTTGAAACCCATGTCCCAGTACACCGCCGAGGTCAGACCGAACAGCACGCCACCGAGACCGGCCAGCCCGCCACCGATGATCCACACGTTCCGGATCACCCGGTCGACGTCGATCCCCGATGCCTCGGCCAGGTCACGGTTGTCCGCCAACGCCCGCATGGCCTTGCCCATCCGAGTGCGTTGCAGCATGACAGCGACCCCAACCAACACCAGGATCGAGAAGACGATGATGATCAAGTCCCGCGGCGAGATCGTGACCGGACCGAGCGTGAGCTGGGTCTGGGTGGTGGCCTGCAAGTACTGCTCCCGCTGCGAACCGAAGAAGAACAGGATCGTGTGCCGCAGGAACAGCGCCAGCCCGATCGAGATGATGAACATCTGAATCAATCCGACACCGCGCTTGCGCAGCGGCCGCCACAGCCCTAGCTCGATAATCCCGCCGAGGAGGCCGACGCCGACGATAGCCAGGATGATCGCGATGATGAACGGCCACTGAAACAGCGAGGTCCCCAAAATGTAGGCGATCACGGCGCCGATCGTCACCAGCTCACCGTGCGCGAAGTTGATCAACCCGGTGGTACCGAAGATCAGCGACAGCCCGACCGCCGTCATCGCGATAATCAGTCCGAACTCCAGACCAGACAACAACACCGAGACCAGGTACGCCAGCTGTCCGCCGCCGCCACCGCCCCCACTGCCGGCGCCCTCGCCCGCCTTCACCAGGGGAAAGATGGCGAACTTGACGGCATCAGGCTGGACGCGGAGGTTGGACAGCGTCTCGCCACCTGGGTTGCGCAGTTGCAGGGTCGTGGGCAGCGTTTTGACGTCCAATGTCACCTGGTACACGCCCGGCTTCGGTACCCCGACCAGCCACTTGCCGTCTGCGGCGGAGGTGGCGCCGCCGATCGGCGTACCGTCCTGCAGAACGGTGATCATCACACCCTCAACCGGACCGTCGGGGCCACGGATCGTGCCGGTGATGCCCTGGTCGGGCTTGGCCCCGGGGGTGGGTGACGCCGACGCCGGCGCCGCGGTGAAGGCGACGAGCAGCGATATCAACACCGTGGCCAGCACGGTCGCGATCAAGCGTGTGCGCAACGGGGTCCCTTCGACTACGTGCTCTCCGGGGTGGGTGAACTGATCCTAGGACACAAGTGCCGGGTGCGGGCGGGAACGCCTCAGATACCGGCGTAGGAGTGCAGGCCGGAGACCAGCAGGTTGATGCCGACGAAGTTGAACCAGAACGAGGCCAACCCGATCAACGCGACCACCGCTGCCCGGGTGCCACGCCAGCCCGCGGTCGAGCGGGCGTGCAGATAGCAGGCGTACACGACCCAGGTGACCAGTGCCCAGGTCTCCTTAGGGTCCCAGCCCCAGTAGCGACCCCAGGCGTACTCGGCCCAGATCGCGCCCGCCGCGACGGTGAAGGTCCACAGCGGGAAGGCGAAGGCCAGGAACCGGTACGCGTACAGGTCGAGCTTGCGGGCGGTCGGCAGCCGCTTGAGGTAGCCCGTCACCGAGCCTCGGCGCTCGGCCCGCTGGCGGGCCAGGAAGAGCGCGGACATCAGGCCGCCGATGGTGAACGCGGCACCGGAGACGGCCGCCGCGACGATGTGGATGACGAACCAGACCGAGTGCAGAGCCGGCACCAGCGGAGCGATCGCGACGTAGAAGACGGTGACGGACAGCCCGTTGCCCACCGCGGCCAGCAGGGTCACCGGCAGTCCGAGCCAGCGGGCGCCGGTGCGCCAGACCAGCACCAGGTACGCGGCCACGACCAGCACCATCGCGGTGATGGTGAATTCGTACATGTTGCCCCACGGCGGTCGGCCGGCCGCCAGCCCGCGGAGCACGACCCCGACCACGCTGCAGCCGAAGCCGATCACGGTGAGGGCCACGCCGACGCGTCCCCACAGCTCGATTTTGAGGTCGGCGAGCCTGGTCTGGTTCGTGTCCTCGCGGTCGACCGGGCCGCTGGCTGTTGTCGCGGAACCGCTCTTGGGCGATCCGGCCGCGACGGCCGCGAACTTCCGCGTCTCGACGGCCTCGGCCGCCAGCTCGGCGGGTTCGGCGGTCGCCGGGGTCCGGCGGGCAGCCGCCCACTCGGCGGCGTGCGCCGTCATGGCCAGCAGATAGATCACGACCGACGTGACGAGGGCGGCACTGGAGTAGTACTCGAGGTTCACTGGTTCTCCTTCTCACCCCGGTCGGGTGCTGCCGCACCCGCCCCGAGAGCCACCGTCTGGACCAAGTCGGCCACGTCCTCGCTCAGCCCGGCTCGGGCATCCGCCCGGTCCAAGCCGCCGACCTCGACCAGCCTAGATCCTCCGGCTTCTTCCCGGATCCGCACCCAGACCCGCCGGGGCCGCACGAACAGCGACAGGCACAGGCCCAGCACCGCTGCCCCGATCGATCCGAGCACCACCGCGATGCCTGGGGTGTCGCTTATCTGCAGCTTCACCCACCGGGTCGCTCCGGTCATCTCCAACGAGCCCTTGCCCCCGGGCAGCTGGTAGCTAGTCCCCGGCTTGAGCAGGATTCGCACCGGCTGGCCGTCGGCATCCTTCAGCGGGGTCAGGCCGGCGGTGTCCAACGAGTAGACGTTCTCCGGCTCCCCGGTCTCGGTCTTGGGGGGTCCGGACCAGACGTTGACGTAGAGCGCCGGGTCGATCAGGTCCGGGAACAGCGATCGTGGGCCCCGGTCGTCGACCCTGGCGGTGGGGGCGAAGATGCCTTCGAACGCCAGTCGCTCGGGCCGGCCGTCCGGCGCTTTGATCACCCCGGCGGAGGTGAAGTTGCCGTCCTGCGGCAAGAACACGACCGGTCCGGAGAACGCGACGTCGCCGTTGCCGTCCCGGACCCGCACGACCGGGGCGTACCCGTGGCCGATCAGGTGCACGGTGGCGCCGTCCACGGTCAACGGCTTGTTCACCTCGATGGTCTTGGCGTACGGCTGGTCCCCGGGTCGATCGGTCACCTCGGTCTCCAGTTCGAACAGCCGGGCCGCTCCCGTCTGCACCGGTCCGGTCTCGAAGGCGACCCGGAACCGGTTCACGGCGATGGTGAACGGCGGCAGCTGGTCGTCGGAGAACCAGGCACCGGTGGAGAGATCGTCGTACTGGGTGATGTTGTTGGCAAAGCCTTGCCCGACCATCACCACGCTGCTGCCCCGGAAGCCGAACAGCCCGCCGACTGCCACGCCGACCAGCAGGAACAGCAGGCTCAGATGGAACACCAGATTGCCGGCTTCGCGGAGGTAGCCGCGCTCGGCCGCCACGGTCCCGTCACGCTCGATCACCCGATAGCGCTGGCGTCGCAGCTCGGTGACCGTCCGTTGCCGGACGACGTCGTCGGTCTCGTCGGTCTGAAGGGTGGCGGTCGCGTACGCCGGCAGCCGGGACAGGTTGCGCGGAGTCCGTGGCGGCGGGGTGCGCAGTGCCCTGGCGTAGACCAGCACCCGGGGCACGATGCAGCCGACCAGCGAGACGAACAGCAGCAGGTAGATGGCGGAGAACCAGGCTGAGGAGAAGACGTCGAACAGGCCGACCGCTGCGTAGACCGGTCCCAGCAAAGGGTGGTCGGCGATGAAGTCGGCGACCGCGATCGGGCTGACGTCGCGCTGTGGGATCAACGATCCGGGGATCGCCGCCACCGCGAGTGCGAACAGCAGCACCAGCGCGGTGCGCATCGAGGTGAGCTGGGCCCACAGCCAACGCAGACCGCCGCGGAACCCCAGCGCCGGAGCCAGGCGCTTTCGGGGGTCGCTGCCCTCGTCAGGTGGCAGAGCCTCCGGTGACACTTCGGCCTTGGTCTCCACATCGGTCACGAGCGGAGCCTCTCGGGATCCAGGAGCGATTCTGGGCGACGCGCCGTCCTGACCGGCACGAAGTCGGGTCGCCCGGAATCGTGAACGAACGAGCGAGAACCCGCGGAGTTCGGGACCGCGGAGCGCGGAGCGCGACCATCGAACACCGACATCAGATCACCGTCTCGAAGCCGGCCACCCAGACCAGCAGCCGACCCATCAACCGATCCCACAGCCCGGTCACCAGCAACACCCCGACCGCGACCATCATCAGGCCGCCGATCCGCATCACGGCAACCTGGTGCCGGCGCAGCACCCCGATCGTGGCGTTCATCGCCGCGAAGGCGAGACCGGCGAGCACGAACGGGAGACCGAGGCCGAGCGCGTACGCGAAGCCGAGCACCCCGCCCCGGAGGGCGGTGCCCTCGTTCAGCCCCAGGTTGAACACCACGGCCAGCGCCGGGCCGATGCAGGGGGTCCAGCCGAGAGCGAACACAGCGCCGAGCACCGGGGCGGCGGCCAGTCCGGCCGCCGGCAGTCGCTGGATCCGCACGTCGGCGCGACCCAAGCCGATCACACCGGCGAAGGCCAGACCGAGCACGATGATCACCACGCCGAGCACCCGGCTGATCATGGCCTGGTGGGTCAGCAGCAACTGGCCGAGCGTGCCGAACACCACCCCGGTGGCCACGAACACGACCGCGAGACCGAGCACGAACAAGGTGGTGCCGAGCAGCATCCGCCCCCGCTTGTGCCCGGCGGCGACGTCGGCCGCCCCGACCCCGGTCATGTAGGACAGATAGCCAGGCAGCAGCGGCACCACGCACGGCGAGAAGAAAGAGACCACGCCGGCGAGCAGGGCGACCGGAACGGCGAGGACCATGGAGCCGCCCATCGCCGTATCCACCCAGCTGTGCGGATCCATCTCAGTCCGTGCCCCAGTCCGGCTGTTGGGCTTTCGAGCGCCCGACCATGATCATCATCTGCCGGCCGCGACGTCGGTGATCAAGTCGACCAACGTGGTCTCGGTCACCGTGCCGACGATCCGGGCGGCCACCCGTCCCTCGCGGTCGATGATCAAGGTGGACGGAATGCCCTTCGGGGGCAGCGTGTCGGACAGCGAGACCAGAATGGAGCCGGTGGGATCCCAAATGCTCGGGTAGGTGATGCCGAACGCGCGGTTGAACGCCTCGGCGGGACCTTGATCGTGGTCCTTGGTGTTCAACCCGACGAACTGGGCGACGCCGGCGGTCTGTTCGCTGGCCTGCTGCAAGGCCGGCGCCTCGGCGCGGCACGGGCCGCACCACGAGCCCCACACGTTGAGCACCACGACTTTTCCGCCGAGCGCGGCGATGTCGATCGTCTTGCCGTCCCCCCCGAGCCGCTCTCCCGAGATCGGCGGCGCCGACTGGCGCTTGTCCGGCGGAATCAGGGTGACCGACTTCTCGACTCCGACGTATCCCTCGGAGTTTCCGGTCCGCGTTGGCTCGTCGGCGGCCACGGAGGAGCAGCCAGCGACCACGAACAGCGTCAGCGTCGCGAGCAGCGCGGCTAGGACGGCACCAATCCGAGGACGAACAGACTCAGGCACCGGCGACGAACTTCTTGCTGCCCGTCGCCGCGATCAGGGCCGCGGCCGGCTCGGAATAGACGACCGAGGTCACCCGGGAATCGATCAAGGTCAAACTGGTCACGCTGGCCAGCGCGCACTCACGGCGGCGGGGGTCGTGCACCAGCCGCCGACCCTCCACGTCGCAGCGGGCCATCCAGATCGGCAGCTGGTGCGACACGATCACCGCCTCGTGGCCCTGGGATTCGGCCGCCGCGTCGGCGATCGCCAGTCGCATCCGGGCGACGATCTCGGTGTAGCTCTCCCCCCAGCTCGGCCGCAGCGGATTGCGCAGGTGCCACAGGTTCCGGGGGTTGCGCAGCGCCTGCGGGAAGCGGACGCGTTGGCCCTCCACATAGTTGTCAGCCTCGATCACCCGGCCGTCGATCACGACGTGAGCGTCCCGGTCCGCCGCGATCGGCTCCATCGTCTCCCGAGCGCGCTCCAGCGGTGAGCAGCGCAAGTGGACGACGTCGTGATCAGCCAGGGCCTGCGCGACCAGGACCGCCATTTCGCGACCGTTCTCCGACAGATGGTATTCCGGCAACCGGCCGTAAAGGATGCCGCCGGGGTTGTGGACCTCGCCGTGGCGGACCAGGTGGACGATGGTCCGGTCCGGGCCCCCGTGCGGCGGTGCGGTGGTCGATGGTCGGCCTTGTTCGGGGTTCTCCTGGCCCGGAGTCGGCGGGTCGGGTCTCATCGAGTCCCCTCCAGGACACTCTGGGCCCGAGCAGCGGCCCGCGCGGCGGTCGGCAGCGCGGAGACGATCCGTTCCATAGCTCCATCATCGTGGGCGGCCGACAAAAACCAACCTTCGTACGCGCTGGGCGGCAGGTAGACCCCCTGGTCGAGCATGGCGTGGAAGAACGCCGCGTACGTCTGCGTCGACTGACCGGCGGCCGTGGCGTAGTCGGGTACCCGGTCCACCCCGGAAACGAAGAAGACGCTGAACAGGTTGCCGGCGGCTTGGACGACGTGCGGCACGCCCGCCGCGGCCAGGGCCGCCGTCACCTCGGCTCGCAGGGTCTGCGAAATACGGTCGATGTGGGCGTAGACCTGCGGGGTCGCCAGGTCCAAGGTGGCCAGGCCGGCGGCGGTGGCGACCGGGTTGCCGGACAGCGTCCCCGCCTGATAGACCCCACCGACCGGCGCGAGGTGCTGCATCAGATCGGTCCGGCCGGCGAACGCAGCCGCCGGGAACCCGCCACCCATCACCTTGCCGAAGGTCATCAGATCGGGGACCACGCCGTCGATGCCGTACTGACCGGCACGGGTGATCCGGAAGCCGGTCATCACCTCATCGCTCACGAACAAGGCACCGTGGTCGTGGCAGATCTGGGCCAAGAAGGCGTTGAATCCGATCCCGTCCTCGACCGCGGGTGGAATGACGCCCATGTTGCCGGCGGCCGCCTCCGTGATCACCGCGGCGATCCGGTCGCCGTAGCGCGCGAACGCCTCGCGCACGCCGGCCCGATCGTTGTAGGAGAGCACGAGGGTGTCGGCGGTGGTGGCGGCGGTGACCCCCGGGGTGCCGGGCAACGCGAGCGTGGCGACACCGGAGCCGGCGGCGGCCAGCAACGCGTCCACGTGTCCGTGATAGCAGCCGGCGAACTTGACGACCATGTCCCGCCCGGTGATGCCCCGGGCCAGCCGCAGCACCGACATGGTGGCCTCGGTGCCGCTGTTGACCAGCCGGACCTGCTCGACCGGTGCGCGCTCGATGATCGCCGCGGCCAGGTCGACCTCGGCCAGCGTGGGCGCCCCGTACGAGGTTCCGTGGGCGGCGGCCTGGTTCACCGCCTCGAGTACCCCCGGATGGGCGTGGCCGAGCAGCATCGGGCCCCACGAGCAGATCAGGTCCACCAGTTCGTTGCCGTCCACGTCATAGAGGTAGGGCCCGTGCGCCCGGGCGATGAACCGGGGCGAGCCACCCACGGCCAGGAACGCCCGGACGGGTGAGTTGACCCCGCCCGGGGTGACGGTCCGGGCCCGCTCGAACGCGGCTCGGGACAGTCGATCATCCATCGGAGCGGTCACCGCCGCGGACCGTCGACGATCTGGCGGGCGTATTCCAGCGCCCAGTAGCTGAGCACGACGTCGGCCCCGGCCCGGCGGATCGACGTCAGCGTCTCGGCGATGGCGGCGTCCCGGTCGATCCAGCCCTGAGCGGCGGCGGCTTCGACCATCGCATACTCGCCCGAGACGTTGTAGGCCGCGAGCGGGACGACGACATTCTCCCGAACCGTGCGCAGCACGTCGAGGTAGGCCAGCGCTGGCTTGACCATCACCAGGTCGGCACCTTGCTGGACATCCAGCAGGACTTCCCTCAGGGCCTCGCGAGCGTTGGCCGGGTCCTGCTGGTAGGTGCGCCGGTCGCCGGTCAGCGAGCTGGTCACGGCCTCGCGGAAGGGACCGTAGAACGCCGACGCGTACTTCGCCCCGTACGCCATGATCGCCACGTCGTCCGCGCCGCTGGCATCCAAGGCCGCGCGGATTGCTCCGACCTGACCGTCCATCATGCCGCTGGGCGCGACCACATGGGCCCCCGCGGCGGCGTGCGCCTGGGCCATCGCCGCATAGATCTCCACGGTGGCGTCGTTGTCCACGCTGCCGTTCGGAGCCAATACGCCGCAGTGACCGTGGTTGGTGAACTCGTCCAGGCAGACGTCGGACATCACCAACGTCGCGTCGCCGACCTCCGCCCGCACGGTGCGCAGCGCGAGGTTGAGGATGCCGTCGTCGGCCAGCGTCGCCGAGCCGACAGCGTCCTTGTGCTCCTCAGCCGGCACACCGAACAGCATGATCCCGGCCAAGCCCGCGTCGGCGACCTCGTGCGCGACCTTGCGGAGTGACTCCAGCGTGTGCTGGACGACCCCGGGCATGGACCCGATCGGCCGCGGCTCGCGAAGTCCCTCGGCCACGAACACCGGCAAGATCAACTGCCGGGCCGCCACGGACGTTTCGGCCACCATCGCCCGCATGGCCGGGGTGACCCGGAGACGACGGGGACGCTCGATGACCATCACACCCGGCGACGCGGACTCGCCTTGCGCTGGGACGGCTTGACCACGGCCTCACCGGCAGCGACCAGGGCGTCCCGACGCTCGGCGGCGAAACTGGCCAACCCGTCGGCCAGCTCGGTCGCCGACGGCCTGCCCGCCACCACATCGACCCGCAGGCCGTGCTCCTCGCAGGTCTTCGCAGTCTGCGGGCCGATCGCGGCCAAGACCGTGTTGGGGTGCGGTTTGCCGGCGATGCCGACCAGGTTGCGCACCGTCGAGGACGAGGTGAACACGACCGCGTCAAACTCTCCGGACTTGATCGCATCACGGACCGGCGCGGGCGGCGGAGCCGCTCGGACGGTGCGGTATGCGGTGACCGCGTCGACCTCCCAGCCGAGCCCGACCAGGCCGGCGGCCAGGGTCTCGGTGGCGATGTCGGCACGGGGCAGGAAGACGCGGTTGATCGGGTCCAGCACGTCGTCGTACGGCGGGAACTCCGCAGCCAGACCACTGGCCGACTGCTCGTGTTCGGGCACCAGATCCGGCTCGATACCCCAGTCCCGCAACGACTCGGCCGTGATGTCGCCGACGGCGGCGACCTTCAAGCCAGAGAACGCACGCGCATCCAGGCCGTACTCCTCGAACTTCTCCCGAACGGCCTTGACCGCATTCACCGAGGTGAAGGCGACCCACTCGTAGCGACCCTCGACCAGGCCGCGGATCGCCTTGTCCATTTGCAGCGGGCTGCGCGGCGGCTCGACGGAGATGGTCGGGACCTCGTCGCTGTGCGCACCGTAGGTCCGCAGTCGAGCGATCAGCGGGGCGGCCTGATCCTTGGTACGCGGCACCAGCACCCGCCAACCGAACAGCGGTTTGGTCTCGTACCAGGTCAACTCACTGCGTTGCTCCGCGGCCACGCCCATGATCACGTGCAGCGGCTCCCCGGCCGGAGCCCTCGTCCCCTGCACCCGCTCGGCCAGTTCCGCCAGTGTGGTGGCGATGGTGAGCTGTTCGGTGCTGCCACCGTGCAGGGTGGTCAACACCTGGTCGTCGACGGCCCGTCCGGCGGACCGGGCGGCATCGACCAACCCCGGTACGTGCTCGACCTTGGTACTCACCACCAGCGTCGCGGCGGTGCCCCATTGCGCGGTCGTCGACCTGGTGAACCGGCCGTCGCAGATGGAGGCGAAGTGGACACCGCCGGCGTGGGACAGATCGACTCCGGCGTACTCGGGAACCGCGGTCAGGCTGGAGACTCCTGGCACCACCTCAAAGTCGGCGCCACCGCGAACGCAGGCCGCCGCCTCGTCGGCGATCGCGTTGTCCAGAAAGGGGTCCCCGGTCACGAGGCGCACCACGCGCACCCCGGACTGGGTGTGCCTGAGGATGATCCGAGCTCGGGCCGACGGGCTCAGCGGCTTGCCGGCCTCGGACAACCCCAGCGTGGCGATCTGCGCCTCGGCTCCCAGCGTGATCGCCGAATGGCCGAGGATCTCGCGCTGCCGTTCGTCGTCCAAGATCACCACCGCCGCGTCGGCGAGCGCGGCGATCGCTCCCAGGGTGAGCAGGTCAGGATCTCCGGGACCGGTGCCCACGTAGATGACCCGGCCGCGCACGGTCGAGCACGGCGGATTCTGCGGGGGTTGCGAGGTCGTGGAGGCGGCTGCAGAGGACGGGCTTCCAGACTTACGGACCGACGTTGTGGACACAGGCTCTCTCGCGTTCTGTTCAGCCTCGTCACTAAGCGTGGCGAGCGCGTTGTGGCGTACGCAACTCTTTGAGGATCGAGGACGCTGCTTCCACCCCGAACTGCCGAGGATCTGTGGTGGTCCTGGACAGGGTCCGCCGCAGGAAAGATGCCGCGTTCCTCGATTCCGACGAGTTGCTCAGTAACGTTCTCCCAATTACGACGGCCAGAGTCAAATCGAGATCTCTACCACGGACAGCATCGACGGTCGCGAGGGCCCCGACCGGGGCGGTGCAGCCAGCTTCCAGCGTGGCGAGAAAAGCCCGCTCAGCAAGGGTTTCCGCGTGTGCGACGGGGTCGTTGAGACACCGAACGGCGGCGGCGGTGGCGTTGCCGAGGGATCGGTGGATCTCCAGCGCCAGAGCCGCTTGTCCAGGTGCTGGGACCATGTCCGCAGCGCTGAGGACCTGTGCCGGCAGGCCTTTCACAACTGTTATGGAATCGTCACCATGCTGATGCGCTTCAGGCTCTCGCAGATGCCCGATCCGGCGCAGTCCGGCGGCCGCCAGGACCACGGCCGCAACCCTCCCGTCGGCCGCGTGCGCGATCCTGGTGTCCAGGTTGCCGCGGATGTCGACCACCTGCAGCGCGATCTGTAACCGGTCGGCCAGCTCACCCAGCTGGAGGGCTCGACGGGGGGACCCGGTGGCAATCCGATCACCGTCGGCCAGACTCGCCACGGTGCGTCCGACGAGGACGTCGCGAGTGTCTTCCCGGCTCGGGATGGCGGCGATCTCTAGGTCCGGCGCGGGCATCGTCGGTAGGTCCTTCAACGAGTGGACGGCGACGTCGATCCGGCGCTGGTAGAGGGCCTCGCGAACGGCGCCGACGAACACGCCGGTGCCGCCGATCTGGGTCAGGCTGCGCTGGTCGACGTCACCGTGGGTGGTGATCCCGACGAACCCGGTGGCGAAACCGCGCGCCCGGAGCAGGTCCGCGACATGGTCGGCCTGCGCGCGAGCGAGCGGGGAGGTCCGAGCGCCGATCCGGACGATCACGGCGTGGCGTCAGGCGAGATGACCGCCGCGACCGCCTGCGGATCGAGGGCGAACAACTCCCGCAACGCGGCCGCGTAATCCACCGGCTCGGACCCCGCGGACAGCTCCTGCACCCGGACCGTCGGCACGTGCAGCAGCTTGTCCACCACCCGGCGCACGGCCCGGTGCACCTCCGCCCGGTCCTTGTCGGTCAGCCCCGACACCCGGCCGTCGAGTCGGGCCAACTCGGAGCTGACCACCTCCGAGGCCATCGTGCGCAGGGCCACGACCGTGGGTGCCACCTGGGCGGCCCGGCGCACCCCCAGGAAGTCGTTCACCTCACCGCCGACCACGGCCCGGGCCGCTTCGATCTCGGCCCGGCTGGCGTGGTCAGGCTGATCGGCGACCAGCCGCGCGAGATTGATCAGGACGATGTCGAGGTCGGCTACGGCGTCCCCGACGTCGGCCGGGAGCGCCAGGTCGACGATGCCGACAACTGGTGTGTCAGTCAACTGATCGGCGTCGATGAACACGTCTCGGGCCCCGGTGCAGGTGACCACCAGATCCGCCTCGCCAAGGGCGTCCGCGAGCTCGGTGAACGGCCGGGCGGTCGCGGCGATCGCGTCGGCCAGCCGACGGGCCCGGTCGTAGGTCCGATTCACGCAGGTCACCTGGGCGCCGGCCGCGACCGCGGTTCGGGCGGCCAGGCCGGCCATCGACCCGGCCCCGACCACGAGCAGCCGACGACCAGTCAACGGCCCGAGCTCGTTCTCCAGCAGCTCGTACGCGGCCGTCACCAAGGAGCGTCCGGCCGAGCCGATCTCGGTCTCGGTGTGCACGCGCTTGCCGACCCGGAGAGCCTGCTGGAACAACGCGTTGAGCACCGTGCCGACGGTGCCCTGGGTCTGGCAGGTGGTCAAGGCGGCTTTGACCTGCCCCAGTATCTGGTTCTCACCCACCACCATCGAGTCCAGGCCGGCGGCGACCGCGAACGCGTGGGCGACTGCGCCCTCGTCGTAGTACACCGCGCACATCTGGCGAAGCTCGGCCAGCGGTACCCCCGACAGCGTGGCGAGGGCGGTGGTCAGGTCATCGAGACCGCCGTGAAAGCGGGACACCGACGCGTACATCTCGGTACGGTTGCAGGTCGACAGCACCACGATCTCATCCACGTGGTCGCTGCCGACCAGGACCTGCGCCAGCTTGGTGGAGGTGGCTGGGTCCATGGCCACCCGGGAGAGCACGTCCACGCTGGTGGTCTGGTGGGAGATGCTGATCGCGAGGATGCTCACGCGTCTCCTCGGGCAGTCACCAGCAGTGCCGAGGACGACGCCGGTTCCTCCGACTTGCGCTGCTCGTGGTAGGCCAGGATCTGGAGTTCCTGCCCCAGGTCGACTTTGCGCACGGTCACGCCGCCGGGGACGGTCAGTACGGTCGCCGCGAAGTTGAGAATGCTGGTCACTCCCAGTCGTACCAGTCGATCGGCAACCGCCTGCGCGGCGTCAGCCGGCGTGGCCAGGACCGCGATAACCGCACCCGTGCGGGCGACGATCGCCTCGAGATCGGACAAGTCGGTGATCGGCAGACCGTTCACCTGGGTGCCCACCAGGGCTGGATTCGGGTCCACCAAGGCGACCATCCGGAAGCCTCTGCTGCTGAACCCGGAGTAGCCGGCCAGCGCGCGACCCAGATTCCCCAGCCCGATGATGGCGACCGGCCACTCGTGGGCGGAGCCCATCTCCCGGCCGAGCTGGGTCTGCAGCCGGCTGACGTCGTAGCCCACGCCGCGGATGCCGTGGGAGCCGAGGTGGGAAAGGTCCTTGCGGAGTTGGGCCGGGCTGACTCCGACGGCCTCGGCCAGCGCACCGGAACTGACCACTTCGACCCCGGAGCGGGAAAGGAGATTCAACTCGCGCAGGTAGACCGGCATCCGGACCACCGTGGTCGGCGGCAGATCGAGGCCCGCCGACATCGCCGTGCGGTGCGGTCCTCGCATGCCCGTACCGCCGGTCCCGCGTCCGTCCCGGACGGACGAGGGGCGCGTACCGGTCGGTGACACAACTCTCCTGCCGGCCTGGTTCATCCGGCGGATTCGCCGAACGAACCCACACTATCTCGCCAACTCCCAGACATCTGGCCACCACAAACCGTGATCGCCCATTCAGTGGGGACCTCATCCCCGAGGACGGGGATCAGATCCCCGCTGGAGCCCGAGTCCGAGGTCGAGATCAGGGTCGGGTGCCGGTCAGGGCCGCGCGTAGCCGGGTGGGATCGACCCGCCAGAAGTCGTGCTGGGCACCGTCGACGAAGGTCACCGGCACCTGGTCGGTGTAGATCCGCCGGAGCTCGGCATCGGCGTCGACGTCGCACGTGGTCCAGTCGTCGCCGGTTTCGGCACAGACCGACTCGACCACTTGGACGGCGACATCGCACAGGTGACAGTCCACCCGAGTCAGCACGACCACCCGCGCGGCGGGGCCGGGCAAGCCGCTCACCCGCGCTCCTGGCGCTCTAGCTGGCGACGCAGCTCGGCTCGCTTGACCACACCGGTGACACCCCGTGGCAGGTCGTCGACCACTCTGACTTCGCTGGGCCGTTTGAAGGCGGGAAGCTGAGCCTGGATGTGGTCGATGACCGCCGCCTCGGCGACGTCGGGCCCGGCGACGAAGGCGACCATTCCCCCGCCGGCGGTCGCGCTGCGACCGACTACCGCGACCGCTGCCACCTCCGACAGCTGACGGATCGACTGCTCGACCTCACTGGGGTAGACGGTAAAGCCGCTGACCGAGACGAGTTCGCGGGTGCGGTCCACAAGGAACAGCTCACCGTCGACCAGGTAGCCGATATCGCCGGTGGCAAACCACCCGTCCGCGTCCGGCGCACCGTCTCCGGCGGGCCAGTATCCGCTGAACAGGTTCGCGCCCCGGACCCAGATCTCGGTGGGCTCGGACGGATCGGATCCGTCCCCGATCCGGATCTCGACCCCGGGCAGGGGACGGCCCACATGCAGCGGGCCCAGGATCTCGCCACCGACGGTGGACGTGACGCCCGGCGAGGCCTCGGTGAGTCCGTAGGCGCGTTCGACCCGGATCTGTGTGTGCTCGGTGAACCGCAGTCCCAACCGCCAGGGCACCGGCGCGCCGCCCACGACGACCGTGCGGACGGTCGCCAGCCGACCCAAGGCCGCGCCGTCGTGCGCCAGTCGATAGAGCAGTCCGGGGCTGATGGGCAGGTTGTCCACCCTCTCTGCCTCGATCACCTCAAGCAGGTCGTTGCCTCTCGCGTCGGGGATGACCAGCCGGGCGCCCGCCGCCAGGCAGGTGCCGAGCACGGCGTTGAGTCCGTACGCGTGGAAGAAGGGCAGGATGCCGAGGACGACCGTGTCCGAGTCCACGATTCCGTACGCGCCGACCTGACGCAGGTGAGCCAGCAGTGCTCGGTGACTCAGCATCACGATCTTGGGCTCCGAGGTCGTGCCCAGCGTGAGTGCGAGCACGGCCAGCGCCTCGGCATCCGGTGGGGAGACCACCTGCACCCGATCCGGCGCGGTCAGGCTGGCGAGTCCGTCGTCAGTGAGCGGCAACGCCGGGATCGGACTGTTACCTTCTCGGGTGCTCAGCACCGCTCGGGCACCGCAATCAGCCAACAGCGAATCCCGCTGGCGCAACGAGTGCTGTGGATCGGTCGGGACTACGACCAGACCGGCCCGCAGGGCGGATAGATAGCCCACCACCCAGGGAATTGAGTTCGCTCCGTCCACTCCGATGCGCTGACCGGCGACCAATCCCGCGGCCACCAGACCGGACGCGGCCGCGGCGACCTGATCCTCCAACTCACCCCAGGTGACCGCTCGGCGGCCCGGCTCGACCAGCGCCAACTGCGCGGGCCGCAGACGAGCATGGACCGCGATCACTCCGGCGAGATTCGTCACCTGATCAGCGATGCTGGGGTTCGGATCCCCCGCCTGCTCGGGCTCGGATACGACCACGGCCCGAGTCTGTCACACCGAGTTGCCCGAGTCTGCAGACCGAGTTGTCAGCGCCTCTGGTCGCTGGCACGGCCACCGACGCTGACAACTCGGGCTTGGGCGGGGCTTGGCTAAGGTGGGTGCGGTGGAGACGAGGGGTTCGGACCGCCGGAACGGCGTCAGTGACGTCCCGGCCGAACCGTCCACCAAGACGCCGATCGGCCAAGACCACGGTTCGAACGACGGCGGACTCCAGGAGTCGGTCGAACCCGGCGAGCGGGTGGTCGAGGTCCGGACCGACCCCCTGATCGGTCCGGACCCGAAGGCTGCGGCGTTCTTCGACCTGGACAACACGATGATCCAGGGGGCGTCGCTGTACTACCTGGCCAAGGGCCTGTACCAGCGAGATTTCTTCCCGACCAGGATGATCTTACGTGGGCTGTGGCTGCAGGCGTACTTCCGCTTCATCGGCCGGGAGAACCCCGAGCACATCGCCGAAGCCCAGGCTTCCACGCTGGCTTTCATCACCGGGCACACCGTCACCGAGCTCCAGCGGGCCGGCGAGGAAATCTACGAGGAGTCGATCGCGCCCCGCATCTGGCCCGGCACCCGGGCCATCGCTCAGATGCACCTGGACGCTGGGCACCAGGTGTGGTTGGTGACGGCGGCGCCAGCCGAGATAGCCGGGATCATCGCCGCCCGGCTCGGGATCACCGGCGCGCTGGGTTCCCAAGCCGAGCACGTCGACGGCACCTACACCGGCCGCCTGGACGGCGGGCTGCTGCACGGCCCGGCGAAAGCGACCGCGGTCGCCGACTTGGCCGACCGGCACGGGTTCGACCTCGCCCGCTGTTTCGCCTACTCCGACTCCTACAATGACCTGCCCCTGTTGTCCCTGGTAGGACACCCGTGTGCGATCAACCCCGATCGCCGCTTGCTCTCCTACGCCGAGGAGCAGGACTGGCAGATCCGGGACTACCGCACCGGCCGCCGAGCGGTCAAGGTCGGCGCGGGCACGGTCGGGGCCACGGCCGGAGCCGTGATGGCGGGGTTGGTGATCAGGAAGTACCTGAAGCCGTGACGAAGTCGGGATTCAGAAGAATACGCTGCGGCGCTGCATGAGCAGGGCGTACAGACTGTGCTGAATGGTCTCGCGGACCTGGTCGGTCACGTTGAACACCACCATCGGGTCCTCAGCCGCACCCGGGGCCAACTCATCGGTGGTGATCGCTTCGCCGAACTGGATGATCCACTTGCTGGGCAACGGGATCAGCCCCAGGACCCCCAACCACGGGAACAGCGGCGTCATCGGGAAGTACGGCGCACCCAAGGCTCGCGCCAGGACGGGGGCGCTCGCGATCAGTGGGTAGATCTCCTCCGAACCGACGATCGAGACCGGGACAAGAGGCACCTGAGCCCGAACCGCAGCTGAGACGAATCCGCCGCGGCCGAAGCGCTGCAGCTTGTAGCGATCGGCGTACGGCTTGCCGAGACCCTTGAAGCCCTCCGGGAACACCGCGACCAGCTGGTTCGAGGCGAGCAGCCTTTCGGTGTCCTCCTGGCAAGCCAAGGTGGTACCGGTGCGCCGGGCGAAGTCGTGGGAATAGGGAGTCTTGAAGATCAGATCGGCCCCGAGCATCCGGACATGCCGTCCGATCTCGTCGTAGACCACCGACTGCACGATCATGCCGTCCAGCGGCATCGTGCCGGCGTGGTTGGAGACCAGCAGCGCGGAACCGCTCGTGGGCACGTTTTCGATGCCCCGCACCTCTACCCGGAACCAGTTCTGCGCCAACGGGCGAAGCATCGGCAAATAGACCTTGGTGGTGAACTCCGGGTCGAATCCGAACTCGTCGATCGCGTATCGACCCGTCAGTCGTGATCGGGCGAACTCCACGACCTCGTCCAGGGAGGCCTGCCAGTCCACGCCGAGCGACGCGGCGAACTGGAACAGGACCTTCAGCGGGTCGCGACCGAGCTCGCGCAACTGGTCGACCGGGACGTGCCGGAGCTGATTCAGCGCCGAGCTGAGCATCCCAGCGAATTCGGTGACGACGGCGCCCAGACCGACCGCCGGCGGGATCTCCCCCGGTGGCGCATCCTCCTCGGTGTCGTCACGCGCTGCGGCTCGGCTGGATTCGTCGGTGTCCGGGGTGCCGAAGTCGGGATCGACCCTGTCGCCGTCGGCACCGGGCGACGTCCGCCCCGACCCGGCAGCTGGCTTCGTCGAGTCCTGCCCTAGCCGCTCAGTCTGGCAATCCTGGCCCACCGCGTCTTCGGGGTCGACCTTGTCTGCGTGATCAGCCTTGTCTGCGTGATCAGCCTCGTCTGCTGGGCCGGCCTTGTCTGCGTGGTCAGCCTCGTCTGCGTGGTCGGCCCCTTCCTTCACCGCCCGTGAGGCCCGGGAACGCGTACGACCACCAGGAACTAGGTCTCGAGCGGCCGCCGAGGGCGCCTTTCCCGAGCCGCGACCGGCCGGTCCGCGGCTGCCGAGTTGGATGATGTCCGCGTCAGCCACGCCGACCACTCTCCAACACGTTGGTGACACCGGTCAGTACGCCGTCCACCCGCTCCCGGCTGATGAGTCCGGGACTGGCGACCGAGACAAACTCCTCCACCGCTTCCCGACTGGTGTAGCGCGGCTTCAGCCCGGTGGCGGTGACGAACCGGGACGTGTCCATGGCCCGACCATAGGTGAGGGCGGCGATCTGATCTGACGACCAGTCACCGAGCCGGGACTGGCGGAGCATGGCGGTGATCAGCGGAGCCAGCTGGATCGGTACCCCGACCGCGGGTCGCCCCATCAGGCGCAACGCCTGAGTCAGAGATACCACGTCCGGCGCACCGACGTTGTAGGTGCCGGGCCGGTCGACTCGCGCGACCTCCAGCAGGGCGGCGACCGCGTCGGTGGGATGCAGGAACTGCATCCGAGCGTCGAAGCCCATCACCCGGGGCACCACCGGAAGAGACAAGAACCGGGTCATTTGGCTGTCGACCCCGGCCCCCATCAAGTTGGCCAGCCGAAGGGTGGTGACCGCGACATCGGGACGTCGGCGACCCAGCCCGCGAACGTAGGACTCGATCTCCAGGGAGTCCTTGGCAAAGCCGGTCCTCGGTTGGACTCGCGGCGACATGTCCTCGGTGAACTTGACCGGGTCCCGGGGGGATGCGCCGTAGACCGACACCGAACTCTGCACCACCAACTTGCGGAAGCTCTCCGCCTTCTGGCAGGCCGCCAGCAGCTGCATAGTGCCGATGACGTTGATCTCCTTCATGGAGGAGCGCCCGCCAGCGTTGCCTGGATTGGCCACGATGGCCATGTGCACGACGGTCTCGACCCCGCGGGAACGGATCACCTTCCCAATCACGGGATTGCGGATATCGGCCCGGACGAAATCGACCCGGCCGAGATCGTGTCGTGGCGGGCTGACGTCGACCCCAATGACTTCGACGGAATCATCGGCGGCGAGCGAGCGGGCAAACCGAGCGCCGAGGTCTCGTGAGACCCCGGTCACCAAGACGACCTGCGTCATCCCGCCGGCTCAGGCGCGCGACTACTTGCCGGCGCGGCGGCGCTGAATGCGCGTCCGCTTCAACAGCTTGCGGTGTTTCTTCTTCGCCATCCGCTTGCGGCGCTTCTTGATGACCGAACCCACAGTGAACCTTTCGATGTCCTCACCGGATGGACGGGCGGTAACCCGACGGGTGAGTGCTGACGACTACGTACCAGTAGTGCCCGATGCTCCGGGCAACCCCCGCATGCTACCGCCCAGGTCCATAGGTCCCCCTTCCCCCGCTCGAAGTCGCTCGGGATACAGGCTGTCGCTCCATCTGCAGATCGAGCGACAACCCCAAACCCGAGCGACTTCGTCCTGTGGCCCGCAGCCGAGAAGCCGGACAACACGGTCCGGCGATAGCGTAACCGGGTGTCCAGCTACGTCGACGACTACTCGCCCGGATCCGGCCGGCGCTCGGCCCCGCGCTCCTGGGTGCGCAGCGATGCGCCGGAACTCGTTCTCGACGGAGACTGGCGGTTCCGTCTGCTGCCCACGCATCGCGGGCTGGGCGAGGAGGTCGCCGCACCGAGCTTCGACGACCGCGGCTGGGATCAGTTGGCGGTTCCGTCGCATTGGGTGCTGGCCGGAGACGGCGCGTACGGGAAGCCGATCTACACCAACGTGATCTACCCGTTCCCGGTCGATCCGCCGTACGTGCCGGACGAGAACCCCACCGGGGAGTACCGACGGCGCTTCGACCGGCCCGATTGGGGTTCCGGCCGGACGCTGCTGCGGTTCGACGGCGTCGAGTCGGTCTACCGGGTCTGGCTGAACGGAACAGAGGTCGGGGTCGGGAAGGCCAGCCGGCTGGTCCAGGAGTTCGACGTGACCGATCTCCTCGTCGAGGGCGAGAACGTGCTCGTGGTCAGGGTTCACCAGTGGTCCTCGATGAGCTACATCGAGGACCAGGACCAGTGGTGGCTGCCCGGTATCTTCCGCTCGGTCACGTTGCTCGGCCGCCCGGACGGATGCCTCGACGACGTCTGGGTTCAGACCGCGTACGCCGACGGCGCCGGTTCGATCACGGTGCGGGCGCTGGCTGACGAAGCGGCTTTCCCTGTCACCGTACGGATCCCCGAGCTGGACGTGGAAACCTCCTTCGCCGGCCCAAACCAGCTCGGTGAGATGATCATGGTCGGTGAGGTGGACCCGTGGTCGGCGGAGAGCCCGCGGCTCTATCACGTCGAGATCTCCTCGGCGGGCGAGACCGTAGGACTCCAGACCGGGTTCCGGACCGTCGAGGTCGTCGGCGACCGGTTCACCGTGAACGGCCGTCAGGTGATCTTCCGTGGCATGAACCGACACGAGACCCATCCCGATCGGGGCCGGGTGTTCGACGCCGACCACGCCCGCTCGGACTTGATCATGATGAAGCGGCACAACGTGAACGCCATCCGAACCAGCCACTATCCGCCCCATCCGCAGGTGCTCGAACTGGCCGACGAGCTCGGCTTCTGGGTGATCGACGAGTGCGATCTGGAGACCCACGGCTTCGTCTTCACGGACTGGGTGGACAACCCCAGCGACGATGTTCGCTGGCAGTCGGCGTATCTGGACCGGATCGAGCGGACCGTCGAACGTGACAAGAACCATCCGTGCATCGTGATCTGGTCGCTGGGCAACGAGGCCGGCACCGGGATCAACCTCGCTGCGATGGCCCAGTGGGTCCGTGCCCGTGATCCGGAGCGACCGGTGCACTACGTGGGTGACTACACCGGCGCCTACACCGACATCTACTCGCGGATGTATCCGAATCTGGTCGAGACCGCCGCTATCGGCGGTGAGCACGGTCCGCTGCTGGAGTGCGGGCCGGCGGAGAGCCGGCGGGTCCGCAGCAAGCCGTTCCTGATGTGTGAGTACGCGCACGCGATGGGCAACGGACCGGGCGCGCTGACCGAGTACGACGAGCTGACCGAGACCTACGGCCGGCTGCATGGTGGCTTCGTCTGGGAGTGGCGCGATCACGGCCTGCTCACGCATGCCGCCGACGGCACGTCCTACTACGGCTACGGCGGCGACTTCGGCGAGGTCGTCCACGACGGGAACTTCGTGATGGACGGCATGGTGCTGCCGAGCGACGTCCCCACTCCGGGTCTGGGCGAGTTCGCGGTGGTCAGCCAACCGGTCGTGTTCGGACTCGACGGATCGAGCCTGACCGTACGGAATCGCTACCACACGCGCACCACCCGTCA
>JAKDLH010000216.1 GCA_030452945.1 Microlunatus sp.
CCCCAAACTGTTCCACCCTGCGAGAGGACTCCCGGATGACCACCGCGACCGCCACTGCCGATCCCTCGACCGCCAACATCCGGTGGTTCTCCGAACTCGGCCTGGCCGATCTCGAACAGGTCGGGGGCAAGAACTCCTCCTTGGGTGAGATGGTGGCCAACCTGACCTCGGCCGGAGTGAGGGTGCCGAACGGCTTCGCCACCACGGCTGAGGCCTTCCGCCGCTTCATCAGCCAAACCGGTCTCGGGAATCTGATCAACTCCCAGCTCGTCGATCTGGACACCGACGACGTGGACGAACTGGCCCGGGTGGGCGCGGAAATCCGGAGAACCGTGATCGAGCAGCCGTTCCCGGCCGATCTGGAAGCAGATATCCGTACCGCGTACGAGCGTCTGGCCGGTGAGGACGCCGAAGCCTCTTTCGCGGTCCGCTCCAGCGCCACGGCAGAGGACCTGCCGGAGGCGTCCTTCGCCGGGCAGCAGGAGACGTTTCTCAACATCCGCGGCATCGACGCCGTGCTGACCGCGATCCGCGAGGTGTTCGCCTCCCTGTACAACGACCGGGCGATCGCCTACCGCGTGCACCACGCCTTCGAGCACGAGGCGGTCGCCCTGTCGGCGGGTGTCCAGCAGATGGTGCGCTCCGACCTCGGTGCCTCCGGCGTGATGTTCACCATGGACACCGAGTCCGGCTTCACCGACGCGGTCTTCATCACCTCCGCCTACGGGCTGGGCGAGGGGGTGGTGCAGGGGGCGGTGAATCCGGACGAGTTCTACGTCTACAAGCCCGCCCTGCGGGAGGGACGACCGGCGATCTTGAAGAGAGGTGTGGGCGGCAAGGCGATCAAGATGATCTACACCACGGATGCGACCGTGGGCAAGACCACCGAATTCGTCGACGTCGAGGAGTCTGAGCGCGGCAGGCTGAGCCTGACCGATCACGACGTAACCGAGCTGGCTCGGCAGGCGCTGGCGATCGAGGCGCACTACGGGCGGCCGATGGACATCGAGTGGGGCAAGGACGGCCGCGACGGCGGTCTCTACATCTTGCAGGCGCGACCGGAGACGGTGCAGTCGCGGGTCGGCAGCACCCTGGAGCGCTACCGGATGAAATCGAGCGGCACCGTGCTGATCGAGGGCCGGGCGATCGGCCAGAAGATCGGCGCCGGGTCGGTCCGGGTGCTGACGTCGATGGCCCAGATGAGCAGTTTCGTGCCCGGTGAGGTGTTGGTGGCCGACATGACCGACCCTGATTGGGAGCCGATCATGAAGCGGGCGTCGGCGATCGTCACCAACCGCGGTGGCCGGACCTGCCACGCCGCGATCATCGCGCGTGAACTGGGCATCCCGGCTGTGGTCGGCACCGGTAGCGCCACTCGCGAACTGGCGGCTGGTCGTGAGGTCACCGTCTCCTGCGCGGAGGGGGACACCGGGCTCGTCTACGACGGTCTGCTCGACTTCAGCGTGCAAGAGACCGCGCTGGAGTCGATGCCCGACATCGGCGTCGGGATCATGATGAACGTGGGCACCCCGGATCAGGCGTTCGCGTTCGCGAAGCTGCCGAACGCCGGCGTCGGACTGGCCCGGCTCGAGTTCATCATCAACCGCCAGATCGGCATCCACCCACGGGCGCTGCTCGAGATCGACAGCCTGGACGAACCGTTGCAGGCCCAGGTCAGCGAGGCGGTGGCGGCGTACGACAGCCCGCGGCAGTTCTTCGTCCAACGCGTGGCCGAAGGTGTCGCCACCCTCGCCGCGGCGTTCGCGCCGCACCCGGTAATCGTGCGGACCAGCGATTTCAAGTCCAACGAGTACGCCAACCTTCTCGGCGGCGAGATCTATGAGCCGCAGGAGGAGAACCCGATGATCGGCTATCGCGGTGCGTCGCGATACCTGTCACCGGATTTCGTGGAGTGCTTCGCGCTGGAGTGCGAGGCGCTGAAGTTCGTCCGAGATGAGATGGGTCTGACCAACCTGAAGATCATGATCCCGTTCGTCCGGACCCTGGCCGAGGCCGAAGGCGTGATCGACCTGCTGGCCAAGAACGGGTTGAAGCGCGGCGAGAACGACCTGGAGGTGATCATGATGTGCGAACTGCCCTCCAACGCGGTGATCGCCGACCAGTTCCTCGACCACTTCGACGGCTTCTCGATCGGATCGAACGACATGACCCAGCTGACTTTGGGTCTGGACCGCGACTCCAGCTTGATCGCGGAGTCCTTCGACGAGCGTGACCCCGCGGTGAAGTTCATGATCAGCTCGGCGATCCGGGCGTGCAAAGCCCGGGGCAAGTACGTCGGCATCTGCGGTCAGGGACCGAGCGACCACCCCGATCTCGCCGAGTGGCTGCTCGAGGAGGGCATCGACACGATGTCGCTCAACCCCGACACCGTGGTCGAGACCTGGATTCGCCTGGGTCAGCTGACCGAGCAGTCCTGAGCACTCCACTCCGCTCGGGTTCGAACCCGCGCGGAGTGACTTAGGTGCCGGCTGCTTGCTTGAACGATTCCAGAAAACGTGATTGGTTGGGGGCATGGACACCGCAGTGCGGGCCCTCACCTGGGCCGAACGTCTTCGCGCGGTCGGACTGCGGGTGACTCAGCCCCGGCTCGCCGTGCTGGCCGTTGTGCATGCCGATCCGCACCTGAGCGCGGACCTGGTGGCCGAGCGGGTCCGCAAGCAGATCGGCGCCGTTTCCACCCAGGCGATCTACGACGCACTGAAGACGCTGACCGAGCACGACATCCTGCGCCGGTTCGAGCCCGCCGGTTCGGCGATGCGCTTCGAGGTGGCCAACCACGACAATCATCACCACCTGGTCTGCCGCACGTGCGGCACCGTGACCGACGTGCCCTGGGTCGTCGGGTCGATGCCCTGTGCCGTGCCCGACGATACCCACGGCTATCGGGTGGATGAGGCGGAAGTCACCTACTGGGGGACCTGCCCGGCGTGCGCCCGAGCCGGGACAGTGACATCCAGCTGACCCTGACGACCGACTGACCCTGAACACGAAAGAGTGAGGAATCCCATGACCGAGGTCAAGGCCACCACCCGTACCGGTGGCGTCTCGCCCGTCGTCTCCACCACCGACACCGGCGCCCCGGCGCCCAGCGACCAGTTCTCGCTGACGGTGGGCGACGACGGCCCCATTTTGCTGCACGACTTCCACTTCGTGAACCAGATGGCCCATTTCAACCGCGAGCGGGTGCCGGAGCGCAACGTGCACGCCAAGGGCGGTGGCGCGTTCGGGGTCTTCGAGACCACCGAAGACGTCAGTCAGTACACCAAGGCGGCGCTGTTTCAGAAGGGCGTCAGCACCGAGATGCTGGCCCGCTTCTCCACCGTGGCCGGCGAGCAGGGCTCGGCCGACACCCTCCGCGACCCGCGCGGCTTCTCGCTGAAGTTCTACACCACCGAGGGCAACTACGATCTCGTCGGTAACAACACTCCGATCTTCTTTGTCCGGGACACGATGAAGTTCCCGCACTTCATCCGCACCCAGAAGCGACAGCCCGATTCCGGCCTGCAGGACTGGAACATGCGATGGGACTTCTGGACGCTGCAGCCCGAGTCCGCGCACCAGGTCACCTACCTGATGGGGGACCGGGGCATCCCGAAGTCGTGGCGGCAGATGAACGGCTACGGGTCGCACACCTACATGTGGGTCAACGCCGACGGCGAGCGGTTCTGGGTGAAGTACCACTTCCACAGCGACCAGGGCGTGGAGAACTTGACCAACGACGAGGCGGCCCTCACCGCAGCGACCGATCCGGACGCCCACCGTCGGGACCTGTTCGACTCGATCAAGGGTGGCGACTTCCCCAGCTGGACCCTGTCGGTGCAGGTGATGCCGTACTCCGACGCCAAGACCTACCGATTCAACCCGTTCGACCTGACCAAGATCTGGCCACACAGCGACTACCCGTTGATCAAGGTCGGCACCATGACCCTGAACAAGAATCCGGAGAACTTCTTCGCCCAGATCGAGCAGGCCGCCTTCGAGCCCAGCGCGGTCGTGCCGGGTATCGGTTTCAGCCCGGACAAGATGCTGCTGGGCCGGGTCTTCGCCTACGCCGACACTCACCGGCACCGGATCGGGACCAACTATCTGCAACTGCCGGTCAATGCCCCGAAGGTGCCGGTGCACACCTACCAGTTCGACGGCCCGATGCGGTACGACTTCAACCCTGGCCAGCCGGTCTACTCACCCAATTCCGAGGGTGGCCCGGCCGTCCACCAGGACTTGTTCTCCGGTCACTCCTGGGAATCCGACGGGGAGATGGTCCGCAGCGCGTACACGCTGCGTGCCGAAGACGACGACTTCAGCCAGGCCAACGCCATGGTCAACCACGTGATGGATGCCGACGGGCGTGATCGTCTGGTCGAGACGATCGCTTCGACCTTGGGCACGGTGCGGCCAGACATCCGTGAGCGGGTGTTCGACTATTGGCGCAACGTCGACAAGACCGTGGGGGACGCGGTCGCCGAACTGGTCAACGGTCCGGGCGTGGAGCCACACGGTCCGGCCCCGGCCACCGACGATCCGGATACCCCGGTCAACCAGGCCTGACCCGCAGTACCTTCGCTGATCGAGCCGGTCACCCACACGGGTGGCCGGCTCGATCCGTCTTCTCGGACCGCATTCTGTACCGGTATCCACACCAGTTGTGGTTGGTGCTCCAGAAGATCCGGATCGGACTCTGCCACGATGATCGGCATGCCTGATCCCACGCCTGGCGCGTCCATCCCGCTCGCGACCCTGCCGAACCTGCGGGATCTCGGCGGCTGGCGGACCGGTGATGGCCGTCAGGTCCGATCCCGGACGCTGTTCCGCTCGACCGAACTCAGCAGGCTGACCGGACCGGACCGGCAGGCCTTCGAAGCGCTGAGGATCGATACGGTTTACGACTTCCGATCGGTCGCCGAACGCACCACCGAACCCGACGTCGGGCTGGACGGCGTGGCGGAGGTCGCCTTGGACGTCCTCGCCGATGCCCCCACGGCGATCCCCGGCAACCTGACTCAGGTGTTGTCCGATCCGGTCGTGCTGGCCGCGGCGAAGGCCGAACTCGGCGGCCAAGGCGTCGAGCAGTTGATGCTGGCCAGCTACCACCAGCTGATCAGCCTGCCGAGCGCCCTCGACTCCTATCGGCGGTTCTACCGCGGCCTGCTCGGGGAGCACGAGGTCCCCGCCCTTTTTCACTGCACCACCGGAAAGGACCGCACCGGTTGGGCGGCGGCTTCCTTCTTGACCCTGATGGGAGTGCCCGACGAGCAGGTGTACCGGGAGTACCTGCTGACCAACGACCAGCTCATTCCCGCTCTGGAGCCAGTCTTCACCGCTTTCGAGCAAGCCGGCGGGAACCGTGCCCTGCTGCTGCCGGTGCTCGGGGTCCGGCGGGAATATCTGGGGCGGGCGTTCGCCGAGGTGCTCGACCGGTTCGGCAGCATTGAGGGATACTTTGCCGACGGGCTGGGTGTCGACGCCAACGACCAAGAAGAACTCCGGCAGCGCTATCTGACCGAACCCGGCTGATCGGGAGCGGTCGTGGTCGTCCCGTCACTCGACCTGGAGGTTCTCGATCGTCGTGTCGAGCGTCTCCATCAGCGACGCGTCGCCGATGTTGACCGTCGCGATGAACATGGACAGCGACTCCGGTGAGTCGGTGTCGACCACGATCACCTCGACCGTGTCGCCCTTCGTCTCCAGGTCGGGGTCGGCGACCTCGATGTCGGCGCGGATCGACCAGCCCCGACGGCCGTCCACGGTTACGGCTTTGGACCAGACGTCCAAGCGGTCGGTGAAGTACGGGTACAGACCCGACGTGATCACGCACTGCATGCTCAGTTCCGCCGATCGGCGCGGCTCGTCGAAGCCGTCACCGATGAAGAGGGCACCGACCGCAAGGTTCGCGTACCAGTTCGGCGACTCGACGAGCTTGATCTGCTCCCCGACGTCATAGGCCCAACTGAAGGCGACGCCATCGGAGGTCCGCCAAC